>CAMBEF010000022.1 GCA_945865495.1 uncultured Bacteroides sp.
CGCAGCTGACATTATAAGATACTACGTATTACGTCCTGATGACGGCATAGTAAAATACTCTGTATACGGATTGTTTATAATGCTTATCTATCTTATATATTCCGTGATTAATGTTATCCGCGATAATTTTGTGCAGGAGACAAGAAGCCGCGTATACAAAGAGCTTGCATTCACTGACGGAATGACACATATAGGCAGCCGTTTGGCATATGAGGCTGCCATGGAGGATGCCAGAACCACCCCATGCCGTGGATATATAATGATTGCAGACCTTAACAATCTCAAACACATTAATGATACTTACGGACACAGAGATGGTGATGCGGCAATTATCCGTACCTCCGAGCTTATTAACGAACACTTTGGAAGCTTTGGAAAGGTTTTTAGAATCGGCGGTGATGAATTCTGTGTAATTGCAGCCGGTGTGTCAGAACAAGACATAACACGCTGCATTGATTCCTTTAACGAAGCTGTTGCCGCAGTTAATAAAACAACAGAATCTCCTTCTTCCGTTGCCATAGGCTATGGTCCGATTGATGAACGCGGAATTGATGAATGCTTCAAAGCTGTCGATTCACAGATGTATGAGAATAAGAAGAAAAGTAAACAGGGAAGAGATGCGTAGGCGTGTAAGGCGGCAGGCGCAGGGTCTGCCGCCTTACACGCCACAGATGCCCCACGGCCTTTCACTTATGCGCAACCCCTACAGCAATAAAATATCCCACAAGACACCTTGTGCAGCGCTGGCACTTATGGTGCGTATTTTGCACCATTAGTACCGCTGCGCCTGCACCTGAGCGAAAGCGCGTGTCTTGCGGGATGTTTTATTGCCTCTCTACTGTGCTGCCTTTATTCTCTTTATTATATCCATATATTTGCTGCTCACCTGTTCATTAACCGGCTCCGCAACACTCTGGAACTTTGCGACCTGTTCCTTGGTCAGGTATGTGATCGTACAGCCTGCGGCTTCTGCTTCCTTTATTGCCTTCTCATCATATTCCTGCATCCACTGCCTCTGAAGCTTCCCCGCCTCAGTTGCACATTCACGGATTATCTGCTGATCTTCCTGTGAAAGCTTATTCATCGTCTCCGTCGATGCAACTATCATCTCCGGAATTCTTGTGTGCTCATCAACAGTAATATAAGGAGCTACCTTGTAATGTCCGGTAGATATATATGACGGCCAGTTATTCTCAGCTCCGTCTATCGTTCCGTCTGCAATTGCGTTATAGATATCACCATATGATACATTGACACCCTTTGCACCGCATTTGTCAAGAAATGCAAACATTGAATCTGTATTAACACGAAGCGTAAGTCCCTTAAGATCTTCCGGGCTTGAAACGGGTTTTACGTTATTGTAGAAATTTCTTGAACCGCCTGAAATCCAGCACAATCCTTCAATACCATTATCCTTAAGCTTCTGTGCCTTAAGGAATTCATTGCCAATCTGCCCATCAAGCACCTTCCACATGTCATCCTCGCTGCCATACAGATACAATGCCTGAAATGCCTTTATATCATCATCATATGCTGCAACAGGTGATGATACACGTACAAAGTCAATTCCTCCAACTGTTGCCTGGGCAATCTGCTCTGCCTCAGTTCCCAGTGTTGAACCGTGATATACTTCAATTACTATTCTTCCATTTGTCTTCTCTTTTACAAGTTCTGCAAACTTATCACATGCCTTGGCTGTGGGATGATCTCCTTCCTGCACATCAGACATTATAAGTGTTGTAACCTCCTGCTTGCTGCCGCATCCGGACAGAACAAACAGCATTGTCATAATTATTCCCGCAAGTAAAATTCTCTTTTTCATGCCATTCTCCATTTCTCAGATATTCTGATTACCGCGATATTCCAATTACGCCATTATATCCTGGTGAAACGGCTTACCGTCTCGTCAAGTCTTGATGCAACTTCCTCTGTATGTGACATCTCTTCCTTAATCTGGCTCATACCTTCCGTAAGTCCGCATGCGTTATTAGATACCATCGTGACGCCTTCAGAATTCTCATTAATTGTCGCAGACATTGCCCTGATAAGTCCTGCGACTTCTTCCATAGTCTTCTTAAGCTGTGTAGAATTATCCGTAAATGCAATCATGATATCGTCAAATTCACCTGCGTCTTTATTATACTGTTCACCCATATTCACAAGCTTATCATAGTCAGGCATAACAACATTAAGAATAAAGTCAATCATCCTGTTGGCATTGTCTGCAAGCTCTTCAACTGAATTAGTTACATCACGGCTTATCACCTGAATATCATTGGCAGTATTCCTGCTTGAATCTGCAAGTGTTCTTATCTCATCAGCAACAACTGCGAATCCCCTTCCTGCTTCACCTGCCCTTGCAGCCTCAATTGAGGCATTAAGCGCAAGGAGATTAGTCTGGCTTGATATACTCAGAATGTTATCTGTGAGTGCGTTAATCTTCTCAACATCCTTACTCTTCTCGAGAGATGCTTTGACAGCTGTTCTTATCTCGTCTGCCATACTGCTTGTATTCTCTTTACTTGCAATTCCCTCTTCCTTAAGCTCCACGGCCCTTACCTTGATATCCTTGGCCATTGAAGAACCATCGCATGCCTGCTTTGTAATGTTTTCCATGCTTGTACTTATTGAGTCCGTCTCATTACTTATATGCTCTGCTGTCGCTGCCATCTCTTCCATTCCTGCTGACAGCTGCTGCATGGTTGCAGATACATCCATTATATTGCCATCTGCTGTTGAAATCTGCCCATAGACAGCATTGGCGCTCTTATTCACACCTACTGCATCAGTCTTAATCTCAGCTATAATTCCGTGCAGTACTTCTATAAACTTATTGACACCACTTACAAGCTGTCCAATCTCATCGCCGGACTTCTGTGTCACACGTGCCGTAAGGTCACCGTCATTATTCTCTATTTTTTCTATTATTCCATTAAGTTCATGTGTTGCAATCTTAGCAGGTCTTACTATTGTAAATCTTACAACTATGATACCTATAACAAGTGATATCACAAGAAGTATTCCTACCGCAATAAATGTTATGTGGCTTGCCTTAGTACTGTGTGCAAGCGACTTCTGTGCACGTGCCGTATTAACTGTGTTCTGAACCTCAACCGAATGCACGCGTATCTCCAGTTCGTCATATAATTTGCCAAGCTTTGAATCTATTGAAGCCGCATCAGTAACCGTTCCGTTGTCAATCTGCTTTATAACGGCATTGTACTGGTCTCTGTATGTACCATATGACTGCTCCAGCTTACTTATTGCTTCCTGCATACGCTGTGTTGATGCATATCCCTTAAGATTCTGAAACGAAGTAACTATCGCTCCCTGCGTCTTTGTTATATTACCCAGAGTTGCCGACTTCTTATCATCACTTACAAGCAGATATTCAAGCATCTGCGATTTGAGGTCAACAACATATTCAGATATCGTATCAACCTCCTTGACACTTGCAAGATAATTCTGACTAATGTCGTTGGTAATATTACCCATGCTGTTAATCTTGGCATTAACAATAAATATGCCGACACCGCAGATCAGAAATACCAGCAGCAAAACATAGTTAATCTTTGCACCAATTGATTTCATATTCTGTTCTCTCCCTTATTATTGTGTGTGATCGGATAATTTTCATTTATCCACTTTTTCCCTCATATTTTACTACATTTTTCCACTAATGTTTATAAAATTTTACAAAAAATATACTATTATCCAAAAATCTTAACCCAATATTAACCACACAAAAAGCGCCGCATACAATGCCGCGCCCCATATAACGATATTAAATTCTCGAAGCAGCCTGCCGTGGATATTCTGGATATTCCATATTGCGGCAGAATGTCCGGTGGTACACCTTGTGCAGACGCCGGCACTTATGGTGCGTCCTTCGCACCATTAGTACCGCTGCGTCTGCACCTGAGCGAAAGCGCGTGTACCACCGGACATGCTGTTGCTCTTATAATACCTCATTCATGCTTCCTGTCCTATATCCCATAAGGTCAAGGGACACGTATGTGAATCCGTATTTTTTGAATTCACTCACAATCTTTACACGGTTGTTTTCTTCCATGATCATTGCGAATTCCGACGGATCAATCTCAATTCTTGCCATCATACCGTGAATTCTTACTCTTACCTGATGGAATCCCATATCCAGAAGCAGCTGCTCAGCTTTATCTACCATTCCGAGCTTTTCTTCCGTTATCGTCTCACCATATACAAATCTTGATGAGAGACACGCAAATGACTGCTTTTTCCATGTAGGAAGATTGAGATATCTTGAAAGCGCTCTTATGTCTGCCTTTGTAAGATTACAGTGTCTTAACGGACTTTTTATTCCAAGCTCTGCTACTGCCGTAAGCCCCGGTCTGTAATCTCCCATATCATCCATATTGGAACCTTCAACTATCGCCGCAATACCATTCTCGTCAGCTATCTTCTGAATCTTCTGGAAAAGCTCCTTCTTACAGAGATAACATCTATTCTTAGGATTCTGTGCAAATCCGTCTATTGACAGTTCCTCAGACTCACAGACAAAGTGGCGGATTCCTTCTTTTTTACAGAACTCCAGTGCCTCATTAAGCTCTCTGCCCGGGAATGAGCAGGAACGTGCCGTCACTGCAATAACATTATCCCCCAGCGTATCCTCGGCAACTTTAAGAAGGAATGTTGAATCTACGCCGCTTGAAAATGCGACTGCAACCGACCCGAGACTTTTAAGATACTCTCTTAAAGCATCAAGCTTTGCCATCTGCTCTCTTGTCACATTGCCGCCGTCAACGCTGTTGTCTGAATTAATATTATTTGAATCAATATTATTTACATTATTATCAATCATTGTATGCTGCCTCCTGTATACAAACTAAACAATTCTTATCATCACCATGTATGCTGCCGTTCCAAGCAGTATACTCAAAAATGTATTGTGCTTCCATTTGTAGCTTGCCGCCACAATAACAACCGCAATAAGCTCAAGCAGCCCTGCCGGCAGCATTGCATCCCTTATATCCTTAACACAGTAGACTATAAGCACCGCCATAATTGCCGACGGAAGAAGCTTTCCAAGTCTCTGGAGCCATCCAGGAAGCATTCTGTTATCCTTAAACAGAATAAACGGCAGTGCCCTGAGAGCAAATGTTATTACGGCAGATATCAGAATTGCAGCAAGCACATACCATATATTAATGCCTGCACCTGATGCCAGTTGCGTTCCTGTAATCATCTTTGTGTCTCCCGTCCGGTATTGCCTGTATTATCAGCTGCGATATTATCAACAGCACCTGCATTATCATCTGCCGCCTCACGTGCCGGCCTGCGCATGTTCAGGCACACAAGTATCCCTGACACAAGTATAAGCGACGGAAGCATGAATGCTGTTGTTCCAAAGACATACAGACATAATATGGCAGCGGCAATCCCGGTTACTGCCGGAATATGGTTGTCTGCCTTTTCCCACTGATCGATAAATATTATTACAAACAATGCTGTCATGCAGAAATCAATCCCATCAAGTGAAAATGGTATCAGCTGTCCTATAACGCCGCCTGCAACAGCTCCTGCCATCCAGTAACATCTGCTAAGAAGCGCCACAAAAAACATCTCATCATCATGTTCCGGTTCATTCTCATCAAGTGTACAGTTGACAGCGTATGTCTCATCCGTCATCGTATGGATCATGTACAGCTTTCTTCTTCCCATTCTCTTAAAGTCCTTAACAAATTTAAGACTGTAAAATGTCTGTCTGCTGTTCATGAGAAGCGACGTCACTGCTATTGTAGCAATTGAAGCCGTACTGCTTAAGAACGTAATGAGGACGAACTGAAAAGCCCCTGTATATATCGTAAGACTCGCAAACAGCGAATAATACCAGTGGAATCCCGATTCTTCCATCATCATTCCGTATGCCATGCTCACAAACAGGTAACTGCACATAATCGGAAGCGACTTTACAAATGCCTTGTTAAAGGCATTTTTTGTATCTTTTTTCACCATGCCTTTAGCTATATATCTTCTATTATTATCCATCAGTACGTCTGGCTCCTGCTGTCAGATCCTTAACAACTTCTCCGGCTATAATAAGTCCCGCAACAGAAGGTACAAACGCAACACTTCCCGGAATATCCCTTCTCTCCGTACACTTATGCTGTGCACCCGGAGGACATATACAATTCGTTCTGCAGCTTATAGCCATATCTTCTACCGGTCTTGTAGGCATTTCCTCTGAATATACAACCTTCAGCTTCTTAACTCCACGCTTTTTAAGTTCTCTTCTCATAACCTTGGCAAGCGGGCATACCTTGGTTTTATAAATGTCCGCAACACGGAACTGGCTTCCGTCAAGCTTATTGCCTGCACCCATACTGCTGATTATCGGTATATTTTTCTCCTGAGCCTTCATTACAAGTGATATCTTGGCTGTTACGGTATCCACTGCGTCTACGACATAATCATACTCGTCAAACGGAAACTCATCAGCATTCTCAGGCAGGAAAAAGCACTTGTGCACACGCACTTTGGCATCAGGATTAATATCATGGATACGTTCTTCCATAACGTCAACTTTGTATTTGCCAACTGTCTTTCTCGTTGCTATAATCTGTCTGTTAAGATTAGTAAGACAGACCTTGTCATCATCAATAAGATCAAATGCACCTACACCGCTTCGCACAAGCGCCTCGCACACATATCCTCCTACGCCTCCTACACCGAATACGGCAACTCTTGAGTTCTTAAGAACGTCCATGGCATCTTTTCCAAGCAGCAGCTCTGTTCTTGCAAATTGTGTCAGCATCAGTATAATCTCCTTAAAATATATTACAAACAATTACAAACAAATAGCGGATGCATCGCACCCGCCACTCTCCGCCTATTCCTAGTAGTTTGATAGGTTTTATTATATAGACTTATGGCTATTTTGTCAATGTAAAAACTACTCTGTTCTCATGCCACCCCAGAAAAACAGTGCCACTGTCCCCGGTCCCGTATGACTTCCTATTGTAGTTCCTATACTGTTAATCTCAACCTTTCCGTTAAGCTTAGGGAACTTAGCCTCGACAAGGTCTGCAACTGCTCTTGCATCCTCATAGCATGCTGACTGCGATATGAAACACTTGCCTGAGTAATCATGTCCGTCCTGTGCATTCTCTTCCATCCGCTTAACAATCTCTGTAATTACCTTCTTCTTGCCTCTTATCTTATATCTCGGAATAAGTCTTCCGAGATTATCCATGTTAAGCAGCGGACATATATTAAGTATTGTTCCTATTGCTCCTGCAGTCTTGGATATTCTTCCTCCCCTGATATAGAATGTAAGGTCAGTTGAGAAAAACCAGTGATGAAGTTCGAGCTTATGCTCCTCGACCCATGAATACAGCTCATCTATTGTCTTTCCTTCATCACGAAGTGATGCAAGCGTATCCATGATAAGTCCATAACCTGATGATGCACCAAGCGAATCGACGATATAGATTTTTCTGTCAGGATATTCATCCGCAAGCATGTCTCTGGCTATATTAGCAGAGTTAACCGTACCCGATATTCCTGATGACAGGCATACATGCAGTACATCATATCCTTCCTTAAGGAATCCTTCAAAGTACTCCTTATATTCCTCCGCGTTAACCTGAGATGTCTTGGTCATTGCTCCTTCGGACATTTTCTTATAGAACTCGTCAAACGGAATTGACTGTCCGAGATCATCTGCATGTTCCACTCCGTCAAGCTCATAATGGAAGCATATATATCTTACATTAATCTTTTCAAAATGTTCTTTTGTAAGGTCTGCTGTTGAACAACAGCTCAAGATAAATTTGCTCATTAATTCTCTCCCATATTGTATCAGCTTCTCAGTGTAAATCTTCCGACAAGATCACTGAGTGTAGTTGCCTGTGCTGAAAGCTCCTCGCTTGTCGCTGACGATTCCTGTGCAGCAGCTGAATTAGACTGTACGACCTCAGATATCTGGTTAACTCCGGCTTCTGCCTGATCCATCGCCTTAGCCTGCTCGTTAAGAGTCTCGCTAAGCTTATTGGAGGCCTCTGCAATATTCTTAATTCCTTCAACCACTTCTTCCATTGCACCTGCTGCACTTTCCGCTGCAATATTACCTTCATTAACTTCTCGCAATGAACCTTCTATGAGTGCTCTTGTATCCACAGCCGATTGTGCACTCTGTTCAGCCAGCTTTCTTATCTGCTCGGCAACAACCGCAAATCCTCTTCCTGCCTCTCCTGCACGCGCCGCTTCAATTGCTGCATTAAGTGACAGAAGATTGGTCTCACTTGCTATATTCTCTATATCGGAAATGATATTCTCAATCTTCTTGGATGTCTCATCAATACGATTCATAGCAGATACAAGTTCTGTCATCTGCTCGCGGCTGTCATCCGCCTTCTTGGCATATGTGTCGGCCTTCTGGCGCATTTCTTCAAGATCTTCTGCCGTTCTGTCAACTCCTTCGGTAATGTTGGCAATAGTTGCCGTAAGCTCTTCGACTGCCCCTGCCTGATCCGTTGCGCCTTCTGCAAGTGCCTGTGCGGATTCAGCAAGATTCTCCGAGCCTATAGTTACCTGATTAGCTGCGTCATTAACATGAGACAGTGCATCATTCATCTGTCTGTTCATCTTACGCATTGCATCCTTAAGAGCAACAAACTTACCTACATATCTGTCTTCTATCTTAGTAGCGATTGCATAATTGCCTTCTGCCATCTGTGTAAGAAGCTCTCCGGCATCGGTTACTATAAGGTTCAGATTTTCTGCCATACCTCTTGCTTCTTCAATCATCTCACCAATCTCATCATTGGTATTAGCCTCAGGGAAAGGACTCTCAAGATCACCTTGTGCAAATGTCTTAAGCCTTGCCTGTAACGCAATAAGCGGTCTCTCAATATCCGTTGCTATAGTATTACCAAGCTTGGTTGATGAAAGAACTGCTATTACAATTACGCCAACTATAAGTATTGTCATCACAAGTTCAATAACATGAAGTACATCCTTGGCGCTGTCACCCTTCTGGACATTGAGGTTCATAAGATCTGCAAATTCCGCATATATCTTTTCATATTTAGGTGTAAGCTGCTCTACATCAAGCTTCTGGGCCTTTATGTATCCATCTTTGTCGTTAGATGTAGCAAGCTTCATTATCTGCTCGTCAATCTCCCAATAACCATTAAGCTCATTAATGACGTCATTATATGCCTTAATTCCCTCTCTATATGTTACAGATTCCTTAATATCTTCCATATATGTCTGGAATACTTCTTTTTTCTGGTCATGTAATTCTATCTGTTCTTCTATCTCCTGCTCATCATCATATCCAACGACAGCACGGAGTGCACTCCTTGCCTCAGAAAAGCTTACCATTGCCTTGCCTACATCGCCCTGTGAAAATCCATAATGTGACAACGCATATTCATAACGCGTTGATACCACAATAAGGGCAATAATACCAACTACCGCTGACAACATCGCAAGCAGCGTAACGAATCCAAAACCTGTGCGCAGCCTTTTCTTAATCTTCATCTGCTCAAGTTTCATTCTGTTCCCTCCTGATTGTAATATTAATAAGTACCTTTTCTTTATACTTTGAATATTATTTTAGTACCTTTTGCATATTTTTTCAATATTTTGATTCTCAAAACAGTTCTTGACCTCAACTCATTTGCGTGTTAATATGCAATAAGTTATTTTTATAATCAAACTATTTTAGGAGACTGCAAATGAGCATAAAATTTATAACCGATTCAGGTTCTGACATTCTTGCGCCTTATGACAGCAGGCTTAATGTGCTGCCACTTACTGTCAGATTCGGCGAAGATGAATACAAAGACGGTGTGACAATCACTCACCATGAATTCTACGAGAAGCTTATTGAAAGTGATACGCTTCCTAAGACGAGCCAGGTTACACCATATATTTTTGAAGATGCCATCAGTGAAGCACGATCTGATGGAAGCGATGTTCTTATAATAACTATATCATCTAAACTGTCAGGTACATACCAGAGTGCCTGCATTGCTGCAGCTGAATTTGATGATGGGGTATATGTTGTCGACAGTGAGAACGTGGCAGTCGGTGAAAAAGCTCTCGTTACATACGCAATGCAGCTGGCTGACTCAGGTATGCCCTGTGCCGACATTGTCAGCGAACTTAACACCCACAAGAAATCACTGCATACACTGGCGCTCCTTGATACTCTTGAATATCTGAAGAAAGGCGGGCGCATCTCCAAAACTGCTGCACTTGCCGGAAGCCTTCTCTCAATAAAGCCCGTTGTAACAGTCAAAGACGGAGAAGTTGCAATTCTCAGCAAAGCACGTGGTTCAAAGCAGGGCAACAACTTTCTTATCGAGCAGGTAAAGTCATTCGGAATAGATTTTACAAAACCTGTATTCTTAGGCTACACCGGTCTTTCAGATGCAATGCTCACAAAATATATCAATGACAGTAAAGATATCTGGGAAGGTCATGCCGATGTGCTTAAGACAGGTACCATAGGAGGCGCTATAGGAACACATGTAGGTCCCGGAGCTATAGCAGTCGCATTCTTTGCCGATATCTGAATCTGATATAAACTATATTTGATGTTGCAATAAAATCTGTGTATGATATAGTATATGTGGTGTATGTTAAGTTATTTTACATATCATATACAGATTTTTGTCACATTCAGATTAAGTTTAAGGTTACGGAGGATATATGAATATCGCATCTCAGATTTGTGCTGCAACTTTATTAGTTGTAATCTTTATCTTTTATCGTCAGCAGAAGCATCTTCCTCTCCGCACAAGTCAGGCTTTCCGCATTGCCCTTTATGTAACTTTTTTATGTGTTCTTCTCGACATATATTCCGTTATTACGATTGACAATTATTACAGCTATTCCCATTCTTATGTAAGCTTTATATGCAAAACGTATCTTGTTTCACTTGTATGCGTAAGCTTTTTCAGCCTGCGTTACATTTACATTGACATATACAGCAGTAACCGTAAAAAATACATTCATTGCATGCACATATATTATACTATTGCCATAATCGGGATTATAGTTATATATTCACTTCCTATACATTATTCGAGAGAACTTGACACCGAAGCCATATATACATACGGTCCCAGTGTTATTGCTACATATATAATCGCATTAATGTTTATAATAAGAGTTCTGGCAGCTGCAATAAGCCATCGCAACATAATTAATCCAAGACGATGCCAGGCTGTTATCATATGGATGATGTTCTGGATTGCTGCTGCTGTTGTGCAGTTGTTCTTCAGGGAAATCCTGATTGTCAGCTTTTCAAGCTGCATCGGAATACTCATACTATTCATAATGCTCGAAAATCCTCTTACTAATATAGACCGCACATCAGGGCTTTTCAACCATAATGCTCTCGTCCAATATATGCAGCAATTCTATAATGACGGACAGCAGTTTTCTTCTGTTGTATTTGTAAGGCTTCATTCATTCCAGGACAATCTTACACCATCAGTTGCGCGTGACATAAACTACAGCATTGCAAAGTTTTTCTCTGATATTCCTAATGCTGTAACATTTAAGAGCGGCGAAGATGAAGTGACGATGATATTCGATGATGCTAATGCAGCATCTGATGCATTTGAGCTTGTTCAGGATAAGATACGTACCGGATGGGGTGCCACATCTGACATAGTAATTCCGGCAGGTATTATATGTATTCCTGATAGCACAATAGCAGACAACGCTGCCGAGATGCTCTATCTTACAAGCTACGCAAGGCAGCGTAACCATGAATTTCTCGAGAACGGCCTTGTCTTTGTTGATATCAATGTCCTGAATGCCATGAAAAATGCACAGAGGATTGAAAAGCTGGTAAAGGACTCTATTGACAATGATACAATAGCTGTGTACTATCAGCCGATATATTCTACCAAAACCTGCCGCTTTTCATGTGCTGAGGCTCTTGTACGAATAAAGGATGAAGACGGTAATATACTTCCTCCGGCGCAGTTTATTGATATTGCTGAGAAAAACGGTTCCATAATAAGACTTGGTGAACTCGTATTTGAGCATGTGTGTCGGTTCATCAAAAAACATAATCTGCGTCAGTACGGAATTGATTATATTGAAGTTAATCTTTCAGCAGTGCAGTGCTCATACGAACAGCTTGCCGAGCGCTATATCGGCATTCTCCAAAAATATGATATTGCTCCTGATATGATTAATCTTGAGATAACGGAATCAGCTTCCATCGGAGCCCGCAGTGCCCTTATCAACAATATGAATACGTTGCTTGATTATGGCGTTCATTTTTCTCTTGATGATTTTGGAACAGGTCAGTCTAACCTTAATTATATTATTGACATGCCGGTTGATATTATTAAGTTCGACCGCTCAATGTCAATGTCATACTTCAATAACAGTAAGGGTAAATATGTAATGGATGCTTCCATCAATATGATTCACGACCTGCAGCTTGAGATTGTATCCGAAGGCATTGAAACCGCTGAACAGTTCGAGGCCATGAATGAACTTGGTATCAGCTATATTCAGGGATACTATTTCTCTAAGCCGCTTTGCTGTCGTGATTTTATAGAATTTTTGAAAGAACATAATGACCGGAATTACGGTTAATTATTAACGCAGTTAATTATTAACGTTGAATGCCTTTATGCCCGGATATACGGCTGCTGTACCAAGTTCTTCTTCTATTCTTAAGAGCTGGTTATATTTTGCAACGCGCTCACTTCTGCTAGGTGCTCCTGTCTTAATCTGACATGTATTAAGTGCAACTGCAAGATCTGCGATTGTAGTATCAGCAGTCTCTCCGGAGCGGTGTGAGCTTATTGCAGTATATCCTGCCTTATGTGCCATCTTTATTGCTTCTAGTGTCTCAGATACAGAACCAATCTGATTAAGCTTTATAAGGATTGAGTTACCTGCTCCAAGCTCAATTCCTTTGGCAAGTCTCTTGGTATTAGTAACGAAAAGGTCATCACCTACAAGCTGTACTCTGCTTCCAAGTCTCTTAGTAAGCTTCTCCCAGCCTTCCCAGTCTTCTTCATCAAGTCCGTCCTCGATTGATATAATCGGATACTTGTCACAGAGTGCCTCCCAATGATCAATAAGTCCCTCTGATGTGAACTCAGTTCCGGCCTTCGGAAGCTTGTAATAGCCCTTGCCCTTCTCACTTTTCCATTCTGATGACGCTGCATCCATTGCAATTCTGAAATCTCTTCCTGGCTCATATCCTGCTTTCTTAACCGCCTCAAGAATTGTCTCTATTGCCTCTTCATCGGACTTAAGTGCCGGTGCAAATCCTCCTTCGTCACCTACCGATGTTGCAAGCCCACGCTCCTTAAGGATTGCTGCAAGTGCATGGAACACTTCTGAACACCATCTTAAGCATTCTTTGAATGAAGGTGCTCCTACAGGCATAATCATAAACTCCTGAACATCAAGCCCTGATGAGAGTGCATGGCATCCGCCATTTATTATATTCATCATAGGAACAGGAAGTCTGTTGCCTGATATACCTCCAAGGAATCTGTATAACGGAATATCTAGGGACACACTTGCCGCACGACAGCAGGCAATTGATACTGCAAGTATCGCATTGGCTCCGAGATTCGACTTATCATTAGTTCCGTCAGCCTCTATCATTGCCTTATCAACCGCATATATATCTGATGCATCCATTCCCGTAAGTACATCATTAATTGTTGTATTAATATTATCTACGGCCTTCTGTACACCTTTGCCAAGGTATCTTTCCTTATCACCGTCTCTAAGTTCCAATGCCTCGAATTCTCCCGTTGAAGCACCGCTCGGTGCACATCCTCTTGCAACCGTACCATCCACAAGCGTTACTTCTGCTTCTACAGTGGGATTACCTCTTGAGTCAAGAATCTCTCTTCCTATAACCTTTTCAATTTCCAAATAATTCATCTGGCAGCTCCTTTCAATAATGAAGATACTCCTTCCGGAAGCCGGCGCTGCCTCCGGTGGTACAGATTCAGCAGTTCTGCACCGCAAGGAGTCTTACATGATTATTTCACAATAGTTAGTTATAACTAACTCAGTGATTATTATAATTTACATCATTACAAATATCAATACATCTAACTGATACTATTTATCATCACGATTTTAAAATTGTATTAAAACTTAAACTTGAGTTTCCATAAGTTTGCTGTTATAGTATTTAACGTATTTTTTGCATAGGAGTATTTATTAATATGCTGACGAATAATATTATTGTCCGTAATCCATCTAATTATGTATTAATTAGAGGATATTCACCGGTTGCAGACATGATGCTTATTGTATTGTGCGGAATTCTCCTGCTTATTCTGCGGGAGATATTTATAAAGAAAAGTAAAAGCTTCATTATATTTAAAGTAAGCATAGCACTGCTCTGCGCTGCCGCATTAAGTAATACATGCTTTTATTACACTGCTGTTAACTTCAACAACGATCTGCTGCTTCACATCTTCAAGGCATTCTATCATATCACGCTGATGCTCGTATCTTCTTTATATATTACATATATGATGATGCTTATTAAGCTTCCAAAAAAGGAAACCCGTATAATTACATCTGCTTCATATGCAATACTTATTATAGGATGCACTGCTGAGATTATGTGCCCTATATTAAGATACAGCTTCTACCGCAGCGAAGATGGCGAATGGGTCCGTAACATGATTGTTAATCCATTCAACGTATCATACATTCTTTTTATGATAGTCCTTCTGGTAATTATGCTGCGATACAGGCGCCGCATTCCCGAGAAGCTTCTCAAGGTTCTTCTGGTAACTGAGTTTATCTGTGTTGCAATTGTTGTTACAGCATCCTGCTATGGCCACACATCATTTACAGCAACAACGGCACTGCTTCCTATACTTGATATCCTGTACATGGTTCATGCCAACGTGTACAGCTTAAAAACCGGAGCACTTAACGCATCTTCATTTGATGAATATCTAAGCCAGACAACTGCCGGCAGTAAGATATACTATATGTGTCTTAAGTTTGACACAGACATTGAATTCACAATGCCGGATGAACTCGGTAAGCTGTTCTACAGCTTCTGGCGGAAGCATTTTAAAAAGGCTCTGCTGTTCAATCCTGCAACAGGTTTCTTCGTTCTTGCAGTAGACAGCACTAATATTGATAACGTTGCGCAGCTCGGGCTTGACCTTGTCAGCACGGATTTCAGAAAACATTTTAATAATTACCGTATTCCTTACAGAATAGTCCTTTTTGAACATCTGGATTTCTGTACGAATCTGCGCCAGTTCTATGATGTTTTCAGCTATTTTACCGACAGCATGCCTGTTAACTCTTATATGGCATGTGATGAACCTGATTACAGGGCGTATCGCAATATGATGTATGTTAAGTCGCAGCTTCGCGATATATACCTCAATGGCTCTCTTGATGATGAGCGTGTCATTGTATACTGCCAGCCGGTCCACAATGTTGCTACAGGCCGCTTTGATACGGCGGAGTCTCTTATGAGGCTCAGTCTTCCCGATACCGGGATGGTATATCCCGATGTATTCATTCCTCTTGCCGAGAAGTACGGATATATACACAAACTCAGCATGATAATTCTTAATAAGACATGCCGTGAGATACACCGGCTTAATGATGAAGGTTACCTGTTTTCACGTATTTCGGTTAACCTTTCAATCCATGAGCTTGCAGAAGAACACTTTATTGATGAATTCAAAGATATTGTAAGGCGCAATAATGTCTCTTTCGAGTCAATTGCTGTTGAGCTTACCGAAAGCCGTAATGATACCGAATATGAGATTGTAGCTGAATTAGTCCGCCAGTTCAGACAGCTTGGTGTCTGCACATACCTCGACGATTTCGGAACAGGATATTCCAATTTTGACAGAATATTAAGCCTTAAGCTTGATGTTGTTAAGTTCGACCGCAGCCTGCTCCTGATGACAGACAATGACAGTAATTCAGAATTTATTCTTGATTACTTCTCCTCCGCATTCGAGAAGCTCGGTTACCGTATACTTTATGAGGGAGTTGAGACTGACGCACAGGAAGCCATATGTATAGCAGGCCACGCCGACTATCTTCAGGGTTACAAATTCTCAAAACCGGTGCCAATTGAAGACCTTAGTAAATTCTTCACAAAGAATTCCTGATTTGAACTTATTTTTGGGAATTTTTACTCTTGATTTGATAAATTTTTTTGATAAAATGTATAAGACAAATCAAGAATGAGGTGACAACAATGCTGGTAGCCGGTGCAAGATGTGATCAATGCGGAAGACTCGATACTATGGAGTATCGTGACGAGACGCTTGTTGTAGTATTACTCAGAGAAAAGGGCTGGACTTTCCATGGCAACGACAAAAAGGCAATATGTCCTTTATGTACAATGAAGAACAGACAGCATAGTAACTGATCTTATTTAACATAGCGTAATATTCAATGACAAAAGTCCGGAGATTTCTCTCCGGACTTTCGTCATGTTTGAATGAATTTAGGAAAATTTTAGGAAATAAGCTTTTGTTATTATACCAATCCAAGTATTCCAGGAAGGAACATTGAGATCGCCGGTATGTATGTTACAAGAAGCAGCGCAACAAATATGATTGTAAAATAAGGAAGCATGTATTTGATTACGCTCTCTATTGTAACTCCTCCGACACGGCAGCCCGTGAAAAGAATTGTTCCTACAGGAGGTGTTATTGTTCCGATTGAAAGGTTGAAGCAGAGCAGAATACCGAACTGGATTGCGCTCATGCCGAATGTCTTGCAAATCGGTAACAGAATTGGTGTAAAGATAAGGATTGCAGGTGTTACATCCATGAATGTACCTACTACAAGCAGAAGTACATTTATCAGGAGAAGAATCAGATACTTGTTAGTTGTAAGTCCAAGTATTGCTGCTGCAATCATATCAGGAATTCCCGTGAATGCCATCGCCCATGACATGATTGATGAAAGACCGATCATGAATGTGATGATACCTGTTGTCTTTGCCGACTCCATAACGATTCTTGGAATATCCTTTATCCTGAATGACTTATATATAAGTGAAAGTGCTGTCGCATATACAACTGCGATTGCTGAGCCTTCTGTTGCAGTAAAGATACCACAGAGGATACCTCCGATTACGATTACAATAAGTAAGAGGCTTGGGATTGCCTGCCAGAATGTAAGGAGGGCAACCTTGAGAGGTACTCTTGACTCTGCCTGATATCCACGTTTCTTAGCCATGATTCCGGCAAGAATCATAACTGCTGCGCCCCAGAGAAGCCCCGGAATATATCCTGCCATGAACAGTGCTGCGATTGAAACACTGCCGGCTACGCTTGAATATACAATCATTGTGTTACTTGGTGGAATAAGCATTCCGACCGGTGCTGACGCTACATTAACTGCAACGCTGTAGTTCTTGTCATATCCTTCCTTCTCTTCAAGAGGACCGATTGTGCTTCCCATAGCAGCTGCGGCTGCAGCACCTGAGCCACTGATTGCACCGAATAACATATTAGCTACTACATTGGACTGTGCAAGTGCCCCCGGCATTCTTCCGCTGATTACCTTGGCACAGTTAACAAGTCTTGTTGCGATACCGCCATTATTCATAATATTGCCTGCAAGAATGAAAAACGGTATGGCTATAAGTGAAAATGAATTGGAACCTGCAAATATTCTCTGTGCAGATGTTGCAAATGATACATCTGCCGGAATCATACAAATCATTGAAACTGCTGATGAAAGTCCGATTGCCACGCCGATAGGTGCACCGATTATAAGCAGTACTACCAGAATCGTAACCATCACCAGAGCTACCTGTAATGCTATACTCATATGAAATACCTCCTATCGATAATCCGGATTCTTAATGTCCTGCCAGATATTATAAATGCTGTAGAATATGATAATCACACCACAGATTGGAATTATCGAATATATAATACCTGTAGGAATATGTAATATTGAATCATACTGGACAAAATTCATTCTTGTAATAGTGATACCTCCGTATACCATTACCAGAGCGGAAAAGAGTATTGTAACGCACTCAATTATGATATTAAGCACAAGTCTTGCCTTACCCTTGAATCTGTCCCTTATGACAGAGATATTAATATGCTCTCTCTGTCCGAACATATAGGTTGCTGATATTATAATCAGCCATACAAATGCGTATCTTGTAAGTATCTCTGTAACACTGCTTGGGCTTGAGAAGAAGTATCTTGCTATTACCTGGAATGTTACCATGAGTACCATTGCGATAAATATAATAATACTTGCATATGAAGTAATCTTATCTAATACATTTTTTACGGACTTCATATTATTCCCCCTTTCTCAGAGCTTCAACCTTATCGTAGATTGTCTTAGTCATCTCTGACTGGTTAGCTATGCTTTCAAGCAATGGCATGCACTTTTCCCTGAATGCACTCACATCAGGATATACGAAGACTGCTCCGTGAGCCTCTGCCTCTTCCTTACCTTCCTGTACTGATTTTGCAAATGCATCAAATTCATAGTTAGTAGAATCAAGCACAAGCTGATTGAAAATCTCTCTGTCTGATTCTGACATCTCATCAAGGAAATTAGTACTTGCTATTACTACATCCGGGTGAACAATATGTTTTGTATATGAGTAATACTTGGCAACTTCATAATGCTTGAAGTCTGTATATACTCTCTCACTGTTCTCACCTGCATCAATAACGCCCTGCTGAAGTGCTGTGTACACTTCTGACTGTGACATTGCTGTACCTACACCGCCCATGTACTTAACCATGTTAAGGTACGTAGTACTGTCATTAACTCTTACAATCATGCCCTTAAGGTCATCAGGTGTATTGATTGGCTTATCTGCATATATATTTCTCTCGCCTGCCGTATATATGGTAAGCACTTCAAAATTATATTTTCTTGTTGACTTGAACAGATCACTGAATACTCCGCTTTCCGTAGCTCTTCTTAAGTGATCCATGTCCTCGTAAAGATATGGCGCACCTACAATTGCGAAATCTGAATCGTATCCCTCAGGAACGCTGCACGGAACGATTGCCATATCAAGGGCTCCTGTCCTGATAAACTCAGCCATAGAACCCTGTTCTCCCAATACACCGTTAGGATATATCACCATCTGGTATCTGCCGTTTGTTGCCTGCTCAAACTTCTCACCCAGCTCCTTCATTGCAAGGTACTGAGGATGCTGCTCATTCTGGTTAAATGCAACTCTTATGATTTTAACTTCCTGACCGTCTGCTGTAGTTCCGCCCTTGCTGCATCCGGTAAGTGAAAAGCATGCAAGCATCGTTATGCTTAAAATTACTGCAACTAATTTTCTACCCATATAATACCTCCACTGAATTACTTCAATAATTCAACGCTTACCTTAACTACTACTTTCCTTACTGTCATTGGACCCCCATCCTCAACAGCAGGTCTGTGTACATCAGTTGGGAAGAATACACAGAAGCATCCCGGTGTAGATGTGATATAGCCTTCATTCTCTACTGATTTGTAGAAAATAAGATCACGCTCATCAAATCTTTCATCTACCTCGTAATTGCCGGTGTCAGGTGTGAAACCGAGTCTTTCTCTGCCTGATGCAAGAAACTGTACATCAAGGTACTTTTCATGGACCTCAGGTCTCTTCTCTGATGCCGGACCTGTCTCGGCATCAAATACCTGCGCATACATCTTTTTGCCTTCAAGCTCATACACACCCGGCTGCATATTAACGAAATCATTTTCCTTAAGATACTTTATTGCTCTCTGAACTGCTTCAGGATAACTGCTGAAATCATCCTTTGAATGAATTGATGAAAAAATCATTGTAAAAACCCTCCCTATATAGTCAAGTCTTTTTTCCTTATTTTTTAAGGAATTTTTAGTTTCT
>CAMBEF010000023.1 GCA_945865495.1 uncultured Bacteroides sp.
TTGTGTTCAGACCATACTCGGCATAGTCCTTCTTGCACTATGTGCATATGCAATTTTCAGATTTTTTGAGTCGCTTTGTCTTGGGCAGATTAACATTATTAATACGGCTGCAAGAGCAACATTGGGAGTATATCTTATACATGATTCCGATGTTGGAAGAGAATGTATCTGGAAGCTGCTGGCAAGACCGGACGCATATTGGCAGTCTGCAATATTTCCGTTAGCGGCAGTCCTGACAGTTCTCGCTGTGTATATATCATGTACGGCTGTTGATATGCTACGGATAAAGTACATAGAGCCAAGGTTTATGAGCCTGCTCGATAATCTGGAAGATATATTCCGAAAAAGGTATTGCAGATCTGAAATGTAGAGATTTTGGAGTTAATCATATGTCGGACAATGCCGATAACTATACTATAGTGACAGGTGTACATTTACAAGGAGGCAAATGCGCATGGAAAAGTTAGCGATTAATGGTGGAAGTCCTGTAAGGGATCAAAAGATATTTTACGGCAGACAATGGGTAGATGAAAAGGATGTAGAAGCGGTCTCAAAGGTGCTGACAGGTGACCTGATTACATGTGGACCTAAGGTAGCGGAGATGGAGAGAACGCTTGAAGGATATACAGGAGCTAAGCATGCAGTTGCGGTATCTAACGGAACTGCTGCATTGCATTGTGCATGTATAGCTGCCGGAGTAGGACCGGGTGATGAGGTTATAACTACGCCGATAACATTTGCAGCCAGTGCTAACTGCGCATTATATTGTGGTGCAACACCGGTATTTGCAGATATCAATCCTGAGACATACGCTATCGCCCCTGACAGTATAAGGGAGCATATAACTGACAGAACCAAAGCTATTGTAGCAGTGGATTTTACCGGACAGGCAGTACAGATTGATGAGATAAGACAAATCTGTGACGAATACAATCTTATATTTATAGAGGATGCAGCGCATTCAATAGCAACTAAGTATAAGGGTAAGCAGGTGGGCTCTCTGGCAGACATGACATGCTTCAGCTTCCATCCCGTTAAGACGGTTACAGGCGGAGAAGGCGGAGCAATCCTTACCAATGATGATGAGCTATACAAGAAGCTTGTTCTGGCACATACACACGGAATTACAAGAGATGAAGAGCTTATGGAGTTTGCGCCGCATGAGGGACCATGGTGCTATGAGCAGATATCTTTAGGATATAATTACAGACTTACGGATTTTCAGGCTGCGCTTATTATAAGTCAGATGTCAAAGCTTGATGCTTTCGCAGAACGCCGTAAGGAAATCGTAAAAAGGTATGATGAGGCATTTGCTGATATCCCGGAGATTATTGAACAGAAAGAGATTCCGGAATCAGATACATGCCGCCATTTATACATAATCAGGCTTGATCTTGAAAAGCTCTCATGTACAAGACGTGAGTTTTTCGATGCAATGAGTGCCGAGAATGTACAGTGTCAGGTCCATTATGTCCCTGTATACTGGTTCCCGTATTATCAGCATCTGGGATATAAAAAGGGATTGTGTCCTAATGCTGAGAAGGTATATAGCGAGATTATGAGCATACCGCTTTATCCGAAGTTAAGTGATGAGGATGTTGAGGATGTAATACATGCAGTTAAGAAGGTTGTAGAGAATTACAGAAAATAACAATTGACCAGGCAGGAGGCGTATCAATACAGGCTTCCTGCTTTTTTATACGTTATATTATGCATTATTGCAGAATAACAAGATTTAAGTTTTAAGTATTGAGGCTGTCCGGGCAAGATGTTATACTTCTAAATATATAGACTTTATGGAAGAGGAAAACACAATGCTTGTCGAAGACAGATCAGTATCAATAGTAGTTCCGATATATAAGACCCCTCAATATCTGCCACAATGTATAGAATCTGTGCTTGCGCAGACTTATACACACTGGCAACTTATTCTTGTTGATGACGGGTCACCGGATGAATGCGGAGAGATAGCGGACAGATATGCGCAGCACAATTCAGTTAATAGCGATTCATCTCAGAATAATTCAATTCGTGTTATACACAAGCCTAACGGAGGACAGAGCTCTGCCCGTAATATGGGGCTTGATGCAGCGGACGGCGAATATGTGATGTTCCTTGACAGTGATGATTTCCTTGAGAGAGATTTTCTTGAGAAGACTATTGGGGCTGCAGTTAAGGATAACCTTGACATGGTTGTTACTCCGACAAGGAATGTATCTGCCTGTGGGGAATTTGTTGAAGACCTTAAACGGGATGAATATTGGAGAACCTTTGACGGAAAAGAGCATCTTATAAGATATAATGTGACTCCGAGAATATACAGGACAGAGTTCTTAAGGGAGAACGGCTTGAGATTCAGCGAGGGAGAGCTTATGGAAGACGTTGTATTCTGTCTTGCTGCCAATATGCTTACAGACAGGTGGAAGCTGCTTGATTACAGTGGGTATTGTTACCGTCTTAATCCGGAAGGGACAGTCGGGAATTTTAAAAACAATGGGATAGCTGATAACAGAGTCCCATACAGAGGATTACGTGAGGCAGTGCGTCTGGTTAAGAGTAAAAACGGGCGGAGAGATGACAGAATCCTTGAGTACTGCACGGTCCGTATCCTTGTGACGATTCTTTTTGTATTCTGCAAAAAATCGGATATAAAGACAGTCAGACATATGTGCTCATATACAAGAAAGCTGCTTGAGGAGTATTTCCCTGATTTTGTGCATAATCCGTACTTTGATGTGCGTGGGGAAGAGAATGTGCCGCGATTCCAGAGTCTTGCAGTGTGGCTGTTTAAGATATTATACAGAACAAGGCTGCTTGTGCCATTTGTAATTGTGTATACAAGATTGTAAATGCAGCCAAAATAAAGTATAATAAATTATTTGGGAGATAATGATGAAGTTTTCAGTGATTATGCCGGCATACAACGGAATGCATTACATAGATGCTGCGGCGACAAGCGTATTAAGCCAGTCATATGCAGATTTTGAATACATAATAACAGATGACGGTTCTACAGATGGTACAAGAGATTACCTTGAAAAGCTCAGTAAAAAGGATGCGCGTGTTAAGGTAATATTTCTTGAGAAGAACGGCGGAATAGGCAATGCACGTAACACCGCAATACATGCGGCAAACGGAGAATATCTTTTATTCATAGACCAGGATGACTTTTTTGTGGACGGAGCATTTAACATGCTTGCATCAAGACTGGGGGCTGAAGCTGCCGCAAAGAGTGCGGATGTCATGTGCTTTGGAATGAACCGTGTCAGGGAAGACGGAAGCCTTATACAGGCATTTTCACCGGAGCTTTCGGGAAGTGCGTTAAGATGGGATCTGTGTACGGTGTGGACGTATGCAGTAAGAAGAAGCATTGTTGTGGATAACGGAATAGAATTTCCTGTAGATTCAATGAACGAGGATATGATATTCAGCCTGAGGCTTGCCAGATACACAGACAGAATAGAGTGTATGGATGAATGTCTGTACAGCCACAGGATTAATGAATTCAGCACCTCCAACAATATGTCGGTTAAGTTTGACAGATATCCGGACAGCAGGAGACTTGTGTTTGAAGAGTGCAGGAACGCATATGATGCGGTAGACAGTGCCTCTGATAAAAAACTTATATTTCTAACAGCACTTGCGTACTACTATTCGATTCAGTTTGGAATATTCAGAAAAGACGCACCGGACACAAAGCTTAAGGAGTACAGGCTTCACAGGCAGGCGCTGGAAGAATACTTCGGAGATTATCTGCACGGACACAGCGTTACGCTATTCAGGCCGAAGTGCAGAAGATTTATATACAGGCTTGTTGTGTGGGTGTCATACAGAATGGAAAAATACCTTGGACAGGCATTCTTTGAAAAATTTATTTTACTGATGGGGAGATAACAGATGTTATTTAATTCATATATATTTATTTTTCTGTTCCTGCCGTTGGCACTTATCGGATATTTTCTGCTTAACAGGTTCGGACGTAATATGTATGCAAAAGTATTTCTGCTTGTAATGTCCTTGTGGTTTTACGGATATTTTAACTATACATATCTTGCGGTAATAATATCGAGCATTGCCGTGAATTATGCAGTGGTTTATCTTATGCGCAGATATCCCGGCAGGAAAAAACTGTGCCTTGCTGCCGGACTTGTATTCGATATAGGGATGCTGTTCTATTTCAAATATTTTGATTTTTTCTTAAGCAATGTAAATGCTGTATTCAATCTCAGCTTTACCATGCGTAACATAGTCCTTCCGCTTGGAATCAGTTTCTTTACGTTCCAGCAGATATCATATGTTGTAGATGCATATCATGGTGAGACTGACGATGAGAGCTTTCTTGACTATGCGGTGTTTGTAACATTCTTCCCGCAGCTTATTGCAGGACCGATTGTGACACATGATGAGCTCATCCCACAGATTAAGGATGAAAGCCGTCAGAGACCGGATTACGGGAATCTGTCAAAGGGACTTATGATATTTGCCGCAGGCATGTTTAAAAAAGTAATAATTGCGGATACATTCGGTGGAATTGCGGATTGGGGATTTGGAGATATTGCGGCAATGTCATCAATAGATGCGTTTTTGGTAATGTTTTCATATACGATGCAGATTTATTTTGACTTCAGTGCGTATTCGGATATGGCTATAGGAATAGGGCGGATGTTCAACTTTGAGCTTCCGGTGAATTTTAATTCCCCGTACAAATCCTATTCGATAATAGAGTTCTGGAGACGCTGGCATATGACGCTTACGCGCTTCCTCACAAAGTATATATATTTCCCGCTTGGAGGCAGCCGTAAGGGAAATATAAGAACATATGTGAATATAATGATTGTTTTCCTTGTGTCGGGTCTGTGGCACGGGGCCGCGTGGACATTCGTGATATGGGGCGCGCTGCACGGAGCCGCGCAATGCATTAACCGTGCATTTAAGACACAGTACGAGAAACTTCACAAAGCGTTTCAATGGGTGCTTACGTTTGGCTTTATAAATGTGACATGGATTATTTTCAGGGCATCATCAATGAGTGATGTGAAGCTGTTCATAAAACGTCTTCTGCGTGGCGGAATGAGCATATCATCAGAGCTTGGAGGAGCGTTTGGGCTTAAGGAGCTTAATTTCTTTGAGGATGTGCTTCACATATCACAATATACGGATAAGATAAAGGGCTTTAATATGCTGACGTTCTTTGCCGTGACATTTTTTGCGGTGCTGAACTGCCGCAATGTTCAGGAGCAGGAGCATAAGCTTACGGTGGTTAACATGGTTATTACGGTTGCGGCGCTTGTATGGTGTATATGTTCATTGAGCGGTGTTGCAACATTTTTGTATTTTAATTTTTAAATGATGCTCAAATCTTTGAATTTTAGAAAGGCTGTAACAGGTATCAGGCATGAAATCAAAAAAATGGTTTTTAACGACGCTTGGAATAACTATGGCAGTGCTTGTGGCAATGGCAGCGGTTATGGTATATATTGATCCGTATTTTCATTATCACGGACCGGTTGAAGGCAGGCCATATGCATTGTATGGCGGCGGAGCGTATGAAAAATATTATAACGACGGAATAGGAAAGCATTTTGAATATGATGCCATGATAACAGGAAGCTCGGTGACTGAGAACTTCAGGGCTTCACAGGTTGAGAGCCTGTGGCAGTGTAAGGCGGTAAAGACGTGTTTTGCCGGAGGAACGCTGAGAGAGGTTGATGAACACGTGAAGCGTTCGCTTGCAGCCAATGATGGTGTAAAGATGATAATAAGGGGAATTGATGAGAATAAGCTTCTTAGTGACAAGGATGTGATGCCTTCAGCACCTCCAACGTATCTTTATGACAATAATCCGCTTAATGATGTTAACTATATATTTAACAAGGATACATGGCTTACACCGTTAAGACGGGATATACAATTTATGAGGGATGGGCGAAGTTCGACTGATTTTGACCAGTATTCTAATTGGACTATAAAGGCAACATTTTCAAAGGAAAAGACACTGGCACAGTATCCGAGACCTGACAGGCAGGCAGAGACTGCGTATACACAGGAAATTCATGACAGAATACAGGCAAATATAGACCAGAATATTGTTGCAACTATAAGGGATAACCCTGATATAACATTTTATTATTTCTTTACGCCATCCTCGATATGTCAGTGGGATGAGTGGAACCGGCAGGGGGTACTTAAGATTCAGCTTGAAGCGGAGCGCATGATGATTGAGTCACTGCTGCCATACTCTAATGTAAAGATATACGGATTCTCAGACAGATTTGACATGATAACGGATCTTGATAATTATATGGACAAAGAACATTTCAGTGATGAGATTAATGACAGGATTATAGACTGGATTCATCAGGATGCAGGAAGGCTTACTAAGGATAATTATATTCAATATATAAATGCAATATCGCAATTCTATACAAGCTATGATTACGAGGGAATATTTAATGAGTGACAGATTTACTGGTAAAGTTGAGCACGGCGTGAAGATGCTGATAATGGTTCTGTGGTCGGTGATAATGGTTGGGCTGTTTATTGTCTGCGTTATTAGCACGGTCAATATCAAAGGAGATATGAATATAACATTTGATATGGACAATCCATTTATTAATATAGCATCTTTAATTGTTTTTGCCTTCGTATTAATGGCATCCGCTGAGATTGTAAAGAGACTGGTGCCAGATAACATTGTAAGATGGTGTAAGATTAATAGGAATGTTATTGGAGTTGTTATAACAGTTGCAGTAAGTGCATTTCTTGTTTGGTGGATATCAATAACACATTATGAACCAACGTCAGATCAGATGCTTTGCTTAGAAAAAGCACAGCAGTTTATTGAAGGCAATAAAGGGGATTGGAGGGTAGGATATATGTCTGTATATCCTTTCCAAAATGGTATAGTATTTTTTGATGTCATACTTCTGAGAATATTTGGGAACAGCGCATATATAGCTTTTCAGTATGTCAATGTCGCATTCTTTATCAATGCGGTCATTTCGATGTATGTTATCAGCAGATATATTTTTAAAGAAAATTCAAGCATATGGACATGGCTTGTGACGGTTACATTCTATCCGTTTGCAATGTATGTTGTATTCTGTTACGGAACGATGATAGGATTCTCACTTGCAATGACGGCAGCAATGTTTTTGTTTATATATTTTGACAGACGTAAGCTTATGTATATGATCCCGTGTGGTATCGCAATAACTCTGTCACTTATAATGAAGTCCAATTATGCAATTGTTCTTGTTGGAATAGCACTGTATCTTCTTTTTGATTCAGTTATGACAAAGAAGCTTAAGAGTACAATTGGTCTTGTCATTGTACTTGCCATATATATAATCGGAAATAAAACTTTTAATACTACTGTAGAGAAACTGACAGAGGCACCGCTTGCACAGGGAATTCCGAAAATCGCATGGGTGGCAATGGGGATGAACGAATCGGTTAATACTCCGGGATGGTTTGATCATTATAATGGTTATGTATATGAAAAGAATAACAGGAATCATGATGCCACGGTATCTGAGGCGATGAGCCACATAAAGCAGCGTGGAAAGGTTATTCTTACAACTAATCCGTTCAGATTTTATTATAAAAAAATAACAAGTCAGTGGAACAATCCTACATGGGAATGTTTTAATATGCAGGAACGTGAGTCACATACACCGGATTATGCAATTAAAGCCACTGTAAAAGATGGCAGTAATACGGTATGGATAGAGATTATGAATATAGTACAGACACTTATTAATTTTGGTGTGCTTATTTATATTGTGGGATGCTGGAAGAGGTTTGACAGCCTTACGGTATATGAATTGTTTAATGCAGTACTTATGATAGGTGGATTTGTATTCTTCACATTCTGGGAAGCCAAGAGCCAATATGTTGCTCCATATTATTTTGTTATTATTCCTTATGCAGTTATTGGATGGAAGGATGTCATTGTTAAGCTTTTGAAAGGGCAATTGTTCAGGGGAGAAAAGAAGGATGAAGGATAAATTTGCAAAAAATACAGAACAGTTTATAAAAGTCGCAATAATGATATTATGGACAATTATAATGCTGTTTATTATGGGAACATGCATGCTTTTTAATGTTGATCTTACAGGAGAGCTTAATGTGCATTATAGCAGGGATTCCATAATAATGAATTTAGTATGGATAACAGCAGCATATATTATATTTACTGTAATATACAGAATATGTAAGAAGCATAGTGACAGCAGAATAATTGCGTGGTTTTCCAAAAATAAAATGAATATATGCTGTATAGTGACAGCAGCAGTTGCGATAATGCTCATTATATGGATATTTATGGTGAAATTTGAACCGGTAACAGACCAGCTATATGGATTGCAGATAGGTGGAGAATTGCTGAAAGGTGAGTATAATGCATGGAGCAGGGGCGGATATATGGATATATATCCATTTCAAAATGACTTCATACTTTTTGACGCTGTACTTGTAAAGATATTTGGCAGCAACGCATATATCGCATTTCAGGTTATTAATGTATTTTTTTATATAGTAGCAGTTGTTAATATGTATATCACATGCAGATATATGTTCAGAAGGAATAACTCAGTTGCTATATGGCTGGCATGTGTCCTGTTTTATCCATTTGCAATATATGTCATATTTTGTTACGGAATAATTATAGGATTTGCGCTGGCACAGACTGCAGTAATGTTCTTGTATAGATATTTTGACAGGCACAGACTGACAGATGCATTATTATGTGCAGTAATGATCAGACTCGCAATGATGATTAAAACGAATTATTCCATTTTCCTTGTGGGAATATGTCTGTATCTGTTATTAGATATATTTATAAAAAAACGTACAAAGAATATAGCAGCAATTCTGATTATTGCAACTATTACAGTAGCCGGTCAATATGCGGATAAGTCATTATTCAGATATTTTACCGGAATAGAATTGAGTAAGGGTATGCCAAAGGTAACCTGGGTCGCAATGGGACTTAATGATTATGGTAACGCACCGGGATGGTATGACGGATATAGTGTATATACATACAATAAAAATAATCAGGATTATGACGAAACTTCAAAAGAGGCAGTGGTGCATATAAAACAGAGAATGCAGCTGCTTACTTCTTCCGGGAAAAAATTTTGCAGATTTTTTGTAAAAAAGTTATCAAGTGAGTGGAATAACCCTGCATGGGAATGCTTTGATATACAGAACAGGCCAACTCACACAGCTCATATCAGGGCGGTAGAAGCAGTGTCAGATGATAATAATGGAATATATAAGGATATTCTTAATGTAGTACAGACACTTCTTAATTTTGGAATCATTATGTATATAGCTTATAAATGGAAAAATGTAAATGAATTGCAGATTTATGAGTTATTTAATGCAGTTATTATGATGGGAGCATTTGTATTTTACATGTTCTGGGAGGCAAAGAGCCAGTATACGCTTCCATACTATTATCTGCTTATTCCATATGCAGTTATGGGGTGGCAGCAGCTGATAAGAGGTAAGAATAATGGAAAAACATCATGACAGAGCAGTCTGCGTTATGAGTGTCGGAGGCGGTAAGTATCTGGAGCAGTACAGGATAGTCGAAAGACAGATGCAGCAGTATGCCGCGAGATGCAATGCGGATTTTGTATTTATTAATGACTGGATAGATAAAAGCAGAAAAAGGGATATATATTCACAGAAGCTCCTTATAGCGGATTATCTGCGTCAGTATGAGCTTGCTGCATTCTTTGATCTTGATATAATTATAAATCCCGGATGTCCGGATATATTTGCAGACATACCTGATGAGTGCGGGCTTGCGGCGGTTGTTAACCCACGTGGTGAGGACAAGTTCAGGAAGATATATGCAGGGAATGAGCGTATACTTAATGAGACAGTGCAGGATTATTTTACATCAAGAGGATTTGAACCGGATAACAGGCTTGTTGGTAATATTAACGGCGGGGTGCTTGTGTTCAGACCATCGCTGGTAGCGGATGCATTTAAGGAATATTATTATTCTGAGCATACACAGGGAGGCCATACGGCATATGAGGAAGCACCTATGGCATATTATGCGCAGACACACAACATGTTTTATGCACTTGATGACAGGTATAATAAGATGCTTCCGTTTGAATCGGGAAGAGAAGAATTTGCGTGGATCTATAATATACATCACAACAGACTATATCTGATTGCAGATAAGCTTATCACAAAGATATTTCATAAGAAGAACGCGCTTGTTACCGGAAAACATGTCAGATTTGTAAATGAACTCATCCGCGAAGGTGCATACATGGTTCATATGAGCGGCGGCTTCTACAGCGTGGCGGCTGCCAAAAGACTTATGAAGGATTTGGGTTATGAAGGACAGAATTAAAAATATGAGCGACGTTGCCAGAATAAGGATAATGCTTGTCATTGCGGTAACGGTAATGTTTGTGATTGTGTATTGGGGATATATATTCGGCGGAAGGTATCTGTTGTTCAAAGATGCGGGAATGGATACGATATGCCAGTTTTATCCGATGTATATACATGTGATAGATTCTATAAAAGAAGGAACATTGTCACTGTGGAACTTTGAGTGGGGGCTTGGATGTGACACTCTTACACGCCAGGAGTGGATAATGGATCCGTGCGCATGGGTAATCATAGGAACCGGTGTGGCATTTGGCGTCGAAACGGTAAAGGACATGCTTCTTGTGATGCAGTTTGTGAAGATTATGGCATGCGCTCTTATATGCTTTGAGTTCCTTAAGTATTATGGGGCATCGGTAAGAGCACGTTTTGCTGCATCATGCCTGTTTGCATTCAACGGCTGGATTATGCTGTGGGGACAGCACTACTATTTTGGAATGGCATGTGTGTATCTTATTCTGTTGCTGTTATTGGTCGAGAAGCTGATAGCAGCGTATCAGGAACAGCGTGCAATGAAGCGGTATTATCTTGCAGTCGGAATTACTGTTGCGCTTATATTTATATACAGTGTTTATTTTGGATACATGATTGCCATATTTACATCAGTATATACAATACTGAGAATGATATATGTTGATGGAGTTAAGACACTGTGGCGCAGGCTTTGGCCGGTTATTGTAACGGTTGTCCTCGGAATGCTCTGTGCCGCATGCATGATAGTGCCATATGCGGATATTGTACTTAATGTAAGTACAAGAGTTGAAGGAAGTCTGTGGCACCGCCTTTCACAATATCTTTCGCTGACATACGGAATGGATTATTACAAGGTACTCGCCGGGAGGATAATATCCGATAATACATTCGGAATACTTGGAATAGACCAGAAATATTACGAATTTCCTCAGCTGTCATTCTCTGTGCTGGGAGCAATAGTTCTTCCGCAGGCTGTGTGGTATGGAATTATCAAAGACAGGAACACCATGGAGCGCAGAAAATGGATACTCAGGATTGTCATGCTTATACTTATGGTGGCAGCCGTAACAGTTCCGATAGTTGGCGCAATATTCAATATAGGCTGCGAGTCACTTGTTGAAGGGATTCCTGCCATGAGATTCACGTATGTGCTTATGCCTCTTATGGCTGTGATATATGCATTATTCATTGACAGATGTGTTGAACGTAACGATATTAACAGATGGCTGGCATCAGCAGGTGTGCTGTTTGTAATCCTGATTAACTACTATGCATTCAGACATTACAGACTTCAGTACAAATGGATTAACATAGCTATAATAGTGCTGAATATTGCTGTCATAGGAATACATTATACAACGGGAAAAGTCAGGCTTATGCTGGTTATTCTTATAGCTGGTGCGTGCTTTGAAGGATATGTTACCAACAATGTAAGATATACATACGACAGCACAACGGAATGTATTAACAGTACCGATTTTCACGGCAGGGATACGACACATATTCTGGAATATCTCAAAGAACATGATGACAGTTTTTATCGTGTTGAGAAGACGTACTATGATTTCTCGGCAACGGGAGATTCACTTCTGCAGAATTATGCACCGGTAAGCATGTACTGTTCAACTATGAGCGGAAGCCTTAAGACATTTTATGAAAAAATGTATCCGACAGAAGAATACCGGTATATTAACCATGACCTGGACGGTGCGCTTTATGATGATGCATTTGCAATCACCAATACAAAATATATTCTTTCATGGACAAAGCTTGACTGGGATTATCTTGAAGAAATATATGAATATGACGGAACATATGTATATCGCAATCTGCATGCAGGCTCAATTGCAAGTCTGTATTATGATGGAAAAGAAACTGACAGAACATCACATTTTGTCAGAAAGACGGATGCATGTGTTGAAGGAAGTGTAGATGCAAAAGAGGATGGCACGTTAATGCTGGCTATTCCATACAGAAAAGGATGGAATGTGTATGTTGACGGAGTCCGTCAGCAGATTCGGGAATATGATTATGCATTTATAGCAACTGATATAGAGGCGGGACAGCATACTGTAGTTGCAAAGTATGAGAACAGGCTTTATGTAATCGGAGCTTTACTCAGTCTTGCCGGAGTGGTTATGTTTGCAGGATGGGTTGTGAAGTTATGTTAATATTAAAGATGACGTTATTAGTGCTGTGCAGTGTGCTTGCAGCAGTACCTTTGGGCAATATGATATTCAGACTGGCCGGAATTAAAAATGAATCAGCAGCGTCAATGTACGTTGCAGGTATAATATCCAGCATGGCTATATATGAAGTAGTATACTTATTCCTTGTGTTCAGATATGAATCACTTTCAAAGACAACTTTTATATGGGGAGCTGAAATGCTGCTTTTTATAGTAGCAGGAATAGTTACAGGGATTGTTTACGGAAAGAAGAATAAAAGTATGCATGACAGACTCCTGGATTATTTTGCGGATATAAGAGTACATCATGTTATTGCTGTCGGTGTATGCGTGGCATACATTATATTTACGCTTGTGTATCAGCGGGAATATACGGATGATTCGCTGTTCGTCGGTATGGCATCTACGGCATATTCAACAGACACACTTATAAGATTCAGTCCGTTTACCGGCAAACAGATAGAGCTTAGTTATGTAGCCAAATATATTTTGTCAGGATACCACGCGTACATGGCGTCAGTAAGTGCAATATTCGGGGTGCAGCCTGTTGTTATGATGCACAATGTGCTGCCGGTAATTATAATAGCGATGCATTATATAGTTTGTTACAGGCTTGCCAGGGTAATCCTTAAAAATAAAAAATCAGCAGACTATGCAATTATTTTTCTTACAATAATTGATTTATTTTCCATGTACAACAAATTTGAACTTACAACCTCTGCATGGCTTTTTACAGGCCCCTGGTATGGCAAGTCAATTATAGGTAACGTTATCATACCGGTATTGTGGTATTATCTTATACGCATTATGGATGAAGACGGCAATGCAAAGCCGGCTAAGAGAATGTGGGGACTTGTTGCGGTTGTGCATATTGCAGCAGCGCTCATAAGCACGTATGGCAGTATAGCTTCAGCAACGGTAACTCTTTGCATAACAATTTATTATATGATAAAGAACAGGCGCCTGTCGTATGCATTGGGGTTCATTCTTTCCTCAGCACCATCAATTGCGCTTATGTCGTTCATGTTATATATGCAGCATATGGGGGTTAAATGGTAATAAATGATGCATGAATTTTTCAGCCAGTTGGGAATAACTTACGGATATTATTTTGGATACGGATTCCTCGCACTGCTTCTTGTGGCCGGTGCTATTTGCATAATATATGCGGGAACAGATATACAGAAAAGAATACTGGTGGCATTGCCTGTATGTGTTATAGTGCTTACGCTGCTGAATCCGGTATACTATAAGCTTGCGGGTTTAACAGCTGATTATACATATGCAAGATCGTACTGGAATGTACCGTTTTTTTTGATACTTGCATGTATGTGGGCTGCACTTGTCAGAAAGGCCGGAAAGAGTAAGGGTATAGGAATTTCAGTTGTAATGGTGTTCATGATTCTCTTATGGGGATATGGGTTAGGCTCTGTTAACAGCGAACATAATCTGTTTTATGTAAGAGATAATATTTACAGAGTGCCGCAGAACACTGTAGATATTGCAGATATGATAACAAATGATTGTGATGGTGAGCCGGTTGTATACGCTCCTGCGGATATATGCAGATTTATGAGAACATATGATGCGGATATAAAGCTTGTATACCATGATTGGTGGAAGGAATTATCAATAGATTACGGAACATATTCGGTTGATGATGAAGAATTAATTGTAAATTACCAGACGGTATATGATTTTATAAACGCTGACGAGATTAACTACAAGGCAATAATGCAGCTTCAGAAACTTACAGGCTGGAATTACGTTGTTCTTAAAGAAGATAGCGGCCAGTCTGTTATGCAGACGGAATACGGGCTTGTCAGACTTGGGACGGTTGATGGTTACAATATATATAAGAATGTTTACTAGCTGTTTTTACATGCAAGATTTGTGGCTGCGGAATGGAGATTAGTATGATATCGGTGTGTGTATTTATATTATTTGCAGCAATATTGCCATATTTTTGCGGCTGTATGCTGAAGTGTATTATTAAAGACAAAAGTATTGGTCTGATACATACTTATATGGTCGGATTTGTCGGATTGTGGATGCTGTTTGCAGTTGTGCAGATACCATTAAAGATATTTAATGTAGGCCTGAATATAATGGCTGTAGTATACCTGTTTGTGCTTGCTGTATTAATAGCAGCCGGGGGTGTTTTGGTGGATAAAAAGCGCCTGAGACATCTGCTTGAAAAAAATGTACGATTTGAACGACAGAATGTGGGCACATATGCGCTTATGGCAGTTATGATTGCCGGAATAGCGGCGCAGATAGCTGTGGCGATAATAATTCATGAAAATGTGGTATATGAGAATGACTATGTGACAGCGCGTGCCATGCAGATATATACGGATGGCAGATATAATAGTGGGATTAATCCATTTACAGGACAGAATACAGACGGAATGCCGTTTGGGATGATTATGTCGTGCTCAGCAGAATTTATAGCCGTGATATCATATATTTTCCGCACAACACCTTTGGCAGTGGCTAATCTGTATGTTCCTCTGGTTATTATTCCGGTGGTATACATGTCATACTATATTATGTCATTTGTGCTTTTTAAAAATAAAAATCACAGGTATATGTTTCTTACAGCGCTGTCATTGCTGTCAATGTTCAGTAATTATTCGCTCAGACCAAAGGAGTCTCTGTGGAACCTGATGCTTATAAACAGCTGGAACCCTGATATTATGGCTTGCAGCATACTTGCGGTACTTGCATTGTATTACGCCATTACAACAATACGTGCAGAGATAAAGTGGCATGATGCAGAACTTGAAGCCGATTCTGAAAAATCAGATAATGCATACAGGAATGTTGTGAGAAACAAAAGTATCTTCAACTTAAAAAGAGTATATCTCGTAGCAATATTATGTGCACTCTGTTTTACGTCTGCATATGGAATCATAATTAGTACAATTATGTGTGCGGGAGTATTTGGATGTTATTACGTTGCTAATTACGGCAGGAATGGGATGCATATCAGAAGTTATGCGGTATCATTTGTTCCGTGTATTGTATACATTGCCGCATGTGTTATATATAGTGCAGCTACGCACAATATGGGCTTTGTTGCCGGTTTCTGGAAGAAGTATGCCGGATACATAAGCGGAATGTTTGTTAATGATTTCATGACTAATATGTATCTTGTGATAACCATTCTTGCTATTGTATATATTGCAATGAAGAAAAATGATTCCGGAAAAATTCCGTTTGTCTATATAACTGCAATTACATTTATAATAGTTGTGCTTAATCCGTTAACATATTTAATATTGGGAATTATTGCGCCTGAATATTGCAGCGTAACATTTTGGATTATACCGTTTAATGCAACGATAGCTTATGCGGCTGTGGATATAATATGCGGAATTTCCGGGAACAAGCCGCGGATTACCGTATGCTGCATATATGCGCTGATGATTGTGATGATAGTGGCATTTATGCCGGCATATGGGAATAATTTTGCATGGCAGAGGACAAGAAATATTGATAAGATATCTGATGAGACAAAACAGATATGCAGGATAATCGGGGATGACGGTCAGGATAAGAATGTTATAGCACTCAATGAGCTGTGCTCATCACTTAGAATGTATGACCAGGGTATAAAACTTTATTATTACACAGATAACAGATATGCTGTCGACGATGACAGGGATATGTATGTGTATCTTAATCAGGACGAGCCATATCTTCAGGGAATAGTACAGAATGCAAAACGTGCCGGATATAATTATGTTATATTCAGAAAAGGAGTGTTAGACCCTAACTGGTCGTCTGTGCAGTATCATATATGGCCTGTGGGTTCCACAGATAATTATGATATTTACAGTATAGGATATTTTTAAAAGTTAGCTTTATCAGTATTCTTAAGGTGTGTGCTGATAAAGCTATTTGTGTAATTATATGTTATATGGTAAAATAAAAAGATAATATGTACGCGGCAATCTGCCTGAGTGCAGTCCGCGGAGTGCGATTAATGTTGCGCAGGAACGGAGAATATATGGAAAATCTGATAAAGCAGTTAAAACTTTGCAATAAAAAATTCCTTGTAGTCGGAGATGCAATGCTTGATGTGTATCTTCACGGACAGGTTTCAAGAATATCACCGGAAGCACCGGTTCCGGTATTCAAATATGAGAGCAGGGAGAATGTGCTTGGCGGTGCGACCAATGTGGCAGCTAATGTAGCGGCAATGGAAGTGGATGTGGCACTTCTTGCAGTTACGGGTAATGATGATGCCGGACGGCAGATAATAGAACTCCTTGGGGAAAAAGGCGTGAAGACAGATCTTGTGCTTGCATGTGATAACAGAATTACAACTATGAAAGCAAGACTTGTATCATCAGGCCAGCAGATGACAAGAATTGATAACGAGGATACTTCTGATATAGATGGCACATGTGAGAATAAGCTTGCAGACATGCTTGAGGCAGCAATAGACAGCTATGATATCGTGCTTATGTCAGATTACCAGAAAGGCCTGCTGTCAGACTCATTTGCTGCAAGGGTTATAGATATTGCGCGTAAGCATGGGCGTAAGGTTATAGTTGATGTCAAGTCAAAGAATCCTGCCAAGTATGCAGGTGCATATCTTCTTAAGCCTAACCGCAGGGAGCTTGCATATATGACAGATATGCCGGTCAAGACGCATGATGAGGTAGTAGCTGCTATGAAAAAGCTTCGTGAACTTGCAGGATGCGAAGCTGTTATAGCAACCTTAAGCGGTGACGGAATGATGTATCTTGACAGGGATGGCAGTGTATATGAGTCTAATGTTGAGGCAAGACAGGTTCGTGATGTTGTCGGTGCCGGAGATACTGCATTTTCATATATAGGACTTGGAATTGCCGAGAATTTAAGACCGCAGACAGTAATCACACTTGCCAATGCAGCATCATCAATCAAGGTTACTAAGTTCGGTACATCGGTGGTTACGCTTGATGAACTGGATGATATGTTTGGCAGCAGGCCGGCTAAGATACAGACGCTGGATGGGCTGCTTGAGCAGCTTGCCAGATTCCGTGAAAGAAAGCCGGGTGCGAAGATTGTATTTACGAACGGATGCTTTGATATTCTTCATCTTGGACATGCAAGGTATCTCAAGGAAGCAAGAAAGCTTGGAGATATGCTTATTGTCGGAGTTAATTCGGATGCCTCTGTTAAGCGACTTAAGGGAGAGGACAGGCCGATTAACCATGAAGATGTAAGAATGGCGATGCTTGCAGAGCTTGATTTTATAGATTATGTTGTGAAATTCGAGGATGATACTCCGTATGACCTTATAAAGGCTGTCCAGCCGGATATTCTTGTCAAGGGCGGAGATTATAAGATTGAAGATATAGTAGGACATGATATAGTTGAGGCTAAGGGCGGACTTGTCACAACAATACAGCTTGTTGACGGTATGTCCACAACTAACATTATCAATGCTGTTAATGCGGCTCATCACGAATAGCCAGACGGTGGTGCAAAGCTGTAGATGTATACCATATAATATGTATTTCAGGATGTATAACAATGGGAAGTATCTTAAGAAAAGTAGTCATAAGAATGACACCTGTGCTGTGTAAGGCAGATATACGGCAGCTCAGGCGCAATAATAACAGAATAGAGACAGATGAACAGAGAGCTGCAGCTAAGGGAAAGGTGGCACTTGTAAGGCTTGATGCAATCGGGGATTTTGTAATATGGCTGGACAGTGCGGCAGAATTCAGAAAGCAGTTTGCAGACAGACATATAATACTTATATGTAACAAGGCATGTAAGGGAATAGCCGAGGCAAGCGGACTGTTTGATGAGATAGTTCCGGTAGATACAGGAAGGCTTAATTACGCCGGCAATTTCAGGTTCAGAAAGGAACTCTCACATGAGTTGGAACGTATTAATGTTGAACTGCTAATACAGACTGCATTTTCAAGGCGGGTGTATACTGATGTGGTATCTGCGGCAGTAAGAGCAGAGAAGAAGCTGACAATACGAGACAGGTCATTTGATAATGCCTCACAGGGTGCGCTGGAAGCGACAGATACGATATATGACAGTGTTATAGATGCCGGAGACGGACATGTTATGGAGCTGGTGCGCAATGCCGAGTTCGTGCGTAAGGTAACGGGAAGTACATTCCGTGCATCTGTGCCGGTGCTTAAGGCTACGGAGGTTCCTGACGGCATGATTCCGGAGGAAGATTATTTTGTTGTATTTCCTGGCGGAAGCTTCAAGGCAAAGATGTGGCCGATAGAAAGATTTGCGCAGGCGGCGCAGTTTATACACGATACTACGGGCTGGAAGTGCTGTGTCTGCGGCTCGCCTGATGAGAAATATCTTGCCAATGGACTTGCATCGCATTACAATGGTGATGTCATTGACATGACGGGTAAGACAACGCTTCTGCAGTCGATAGAGGTAATAAGGCATGCAAAGCTGCTCATAGGCAATGATACGAGTGGAATACATTTTGCTGCGGCAACAGGGACCAAAGCGGTCTGTGTATTCGGCGGATGGCATTACGGAAGATTTCTTCCGTATAAGATTGAGAGTGAAGAGAGTCAGTCCCCGGAAGATGACAGCCACGGATGGAAGAAGTATCTGCCTTCAGTCTGTGTTCATGACATGGACTGCTTTAACTGCAGAATAGTTGACAGAACTTCCCAATGTCAGAAGCATATGAAGGATACAGGACTGTTTACGTGTGTTGACATGGTGAGTGTGCAGGATGTAAC
>CAMBEF010000024.1 GCA_945865495.1 uncultured Bacteroides sp.
GTACAATCACAAATCCGGAGTGTAAAATCTCTGATTCTACACTGTTATCTTCTATCTTGTTATTTCTTCAAATGTTCTTCAATCTAGTATATTATCACATTTACATTTCTTATGCAATCACAAAAAAGTCCTGTGGCATCTGCACGCGCAGGCACCGCAGGACTTTCTGCCTTATATGTATTCAAAGTAAATGCTGTTCTTACATACTCTTTCTTCCAAATTCAACAATATCAGCGAATTCAGGCTTAAGGCTTGCACCTCCGACAAGACCTCCGTCTATATCCGGCATTGCAAACAATTCTTCAGCATTGGACGCATTAACACTTCCACCATACAGAATTCTTACTGCATCAGCGGTTTCCCTGTCATATATACGTTCTATACATCCTCTTATATCGGCACATACTTCCTGAGCCTGCGCACTTGTTGCGACCTTACCTGTTCCTATAGCCCATATAGGCTCATATGCAACAATTGTATCGTGGGCTTCTTCCCTGCTTACGTTATAATATGCCGAACGTATCTGCTCTTCCACAAATTCAAGTGTAACCCCGCGTTCCCTCTGCTCAAGAGTTTCGCCGCAACATATAATAGGTATAAGCTTATGCTCGATAGCTTTTTTAACCTTCTTATTGATGATGGCATTATCCTCACCAAATATCTGTCTCCGCTCTGAATGTCCAAGTATAACATACTTCACACCGGCATCTTCAAGCATCGATGCTGAAATCTCTCCCGTATATGCTCCGTGCTCTTCATAGAACATATTCTCAGCTCCAATTGCAATGTCAGTTCCCTCCACTGACTCAACCGCCGCGACAAGTGAAATAGCAGGAACACAGAACAGGACATCTACGCCATCGGTGCAGATCTTATCTTTCATATCGGTAAGAATTGATCTGACCTCTCTCGGAGTCTTATTCATCTTCCAATTACCAGCAATAACTTTCCGCCTCATAACTACGTCCTCCAACTGTATGCCAATGTATGGTCTATGCCATACAACACTCATACCCCTTAGGCATATCTCTTTTGATGTATCTATTATACTACTAATGTTCAGATTTTACCACCCAAATTGTGCTTCATTTCAAAAAAAATATCAGAATTGACACTCACCTTGGCAAAAAAATAACCTTTAAGGCATTATCTGCCTTAAAGGTTAAAAAATTCTCAAACTTTATTATCTGTCGTTAGCTGCTGCAACACCAGGAAGTTCCTTACCCTCAAGGAATTCAAGTGATGCACCGCCACCTGTTGAGATATGAGTCATCTTATCACCAAATCCAAGATTGTTAACTGCAGACGCTGAATCACCACCGCCGATGATTGTTGTTGCATCCTTAAGCTCAGCAAGTGCCTGTGCTACTGCAATTGTACCCTTTGCAAAGTTATCAAATTCAAATACACCCATAGGTCCGTTCCATACTACTGTCTTGGCATCCTTAAGTGCTTCCTGATAAAGTGCGCATGTCTTAGGTCCGATATCCATACCCATATCATCATCTTCCTGATGACCTGCTTCTACAACATGGAAAGGTGTATCATTCTTAAATTCTTTTGCCACAACTGTGTCAATAGGAATAAGAAGCTTAACATTCTTAGCCTTAGCCTTCTCCATCATCTCTTTTGCATAATCAAGATAATCATCCTCTACAAGAGACTGACCTACATGACCGCCAAGAGCCTTCTGGAATGTATATGACATACCGCCACCGATGATAAGTGTATCAACCTTGTCAAGGAGATTGTTGATAACTGAAATCTTAGAAGAAACCTTAGAACCACCAAGGATTGCTACAAAAGGACGTACAGGATTGTCTACTGCATTACCGAGGAAGTCAATCTCCTTCTCCATAAGATATCCAACTACTGCTGTATCAACGAACTTTGTTATACCTACATTAGAGCAGTGAGCTCTGTGAGCTGTACCGAACGCATCGTTAACAAATACATCACAGATTGATGCAAGATCCTTGCTGAACTCATCACCATTCTTAGTCTCTTCCGGTCTGAAACGTGTATTCTCAAGAAGAATAACATCTCCGTCATTCATTGCTGCAACAGCAGCTCTTGCATTGTCGCCAACAACTGTATCATCAGCTGCGAACTTAACTTCCTGTCCGAGAAGCTCTGTAAGTCTCTTTGCCACTGGAGCAAGTGAAAATGCCTTATCCGGTCCCTTTGGCTTGCCAAGATGTGAGCAAAGGATAACCTTGCCGCCATCATTGATGAGCTTCTTAATTGTAGGGAGTGCTGCAACAAGACGATTCTCATCTGTAATCTTACCATCAATAAGCGGTACATTGAAATCGCATCTTACAAGAACTCTCTTGCCTTTTACGTTGATATCATCAACAGATTTCTTATTAAGCATATTAATCCTCCATTATTGAATTACTAAATTGTTATTTTAAAAATGAGCCCGGCAAAGTTACCCATACCGGACTCATTAGTTAAGTTTTCTTCTTAATTATTATGCTAATTCTGAGAAGTACTTAATTGTTCTAACCATCTGGCTTGTGTATGAATTCTCGTTGTCATACCATGAAACAACCTGAACTTCATATAAGTCATCAGCGATGTGTGAAACCATTGTCTGAGTTGCATCAAAGAGTGAACCATATCTCATACCAACGATATCTGAAGATACGATCTCATCTTCGTTGTAGCCGAATGACTCTGTCTGAGCAGCCTTCATTGCAGCGTTGATCTCTTCCTTAGTTACATTAGCCTTCTTAACTACTGCTGTAAGGATTGTTGTTGAACCTGTTGGAACAGGAACTCTCTGAGCTGAACCGATAAGCTTTCCGTTAAGCTCTGGGATAACAAGACCGATAGCCTTAGCAGCACCTGTTGAGTTAGGAACGATGTTAACTGCAGCTGCACGGCTTCTTCTAAGGTCACCCTTTCTCTGTGGTCCATCAAGTGTCATCTGATCGCCTGTGTAAGCATGGATTGTGCACATGATACCTGACTGGATTGGTGCATAACCGTTAAGAGCTGCTGCCATAGGAGCAAGACAGTTAGTTGTACATGAAGCTGCTGAAATAACTGTATCCTCTGGCTTTAATGTATTGTGGTTTACGTTGTAAACGATTGTAGGAAGGTCATTTCCTGCTGGAGCTGAAATAACAACCTTTCTGGCACCTGCCTTAATATGAGCTGAAGCCTTCTCCTTAGATGTATAGAAACCTGTACACTCAAGAACAACATCAACACCGATCTCTCCCCAAGGAAGTTCCTCAGCGTTAGCCTTAGCGTAAATCTTAATCTCCTTACCATCAACTGTGATTGAATCTTCGCCAGCCTTAACTGTATCAGCTAATGCATACTTACCCTGTGAAGAATCATACTTAAGAAGGTGTGCAAGCATCTTAGGGCTTGTAAGATCGTTGATTGCAACTACTTCATATCCTTCTGCACCAAACATCTGTCTGAATGCAAGTCTGCCGATACGGCCAAAACCATTGATTGCTACTTTTACTGCCATTGTAATTCCTCCTAGAATATTTAAAAAAATTATTACCCTATTAACTATAGCATTACATATTTTACCTAATAAAGTCAAAAAATTCAAGACAATTTTTTCTTTTTTGCTATTTTTGATAAATATGCTTGTTTTATTGTGTATTTTGTCGTTTTTTTGTACATTTATCTTATTGTTATGCTATATTTTGTATACAGTATTCCTATATCTCATCCATAACGCATTTTACAATGTTATTAGCATGATCTGACACGCGTTCTACATTAGAAAGTATGTCTAAGAATACAACTCCGTTCTGTGGAAGGCACTGTCCGTTAGAAAGTCTTTGTATGTGTTTGTCTCTCAATTCTTCTTCAAAGTTATCAACATCATCCTCAAGCTGACGCACCTTACGTACATATTCCGCACTTCCGGTTGCTCTTGCCTGAAGAGCAGTCTCAAATGAGTCCTGAACCATATTGCATATCTCAATAAGTTCTTTTGTGCCTTCTTCAGAGAACTCAATCTTATGCTCCGTCTTGTACATTGCAATCTCTGCAAGATTCTCCGCATGGTCTGATATTCTCTCCACATCAATTATCGCATGGAACAGATCGTTAACAAGAAGATGCTGGGATTCATTAAGTGCCAGGTTATTAACTTTGGCAAGAAATGCAGTAAGTGTCTCTTCGAGATAATCCACTCTTTTCTCAGTTCTGAATACTTTTTGTGCAAGCTCAGTATCGTCATTAATAACAGCCTTCATGGAATCGCATATGTTCTGATATGACATTCTTCCCATCTGAAGGACTTCCTTAAGTGATGTCTCAACTGCAAATGATGGAGACTCAAGGATTCTGTCATCAAGGTGAGTCTGTGGATAATCACTGTCTGTCTGTGCGTCTGCTGTTGCCTCATCCTCTCCCGGAACGATTATAGCAGAAAGCTTAACAAGTACATTCACAAACATAGACATAATAAGTGTACATGTAATGTTAAAGAATGTATGGAAAAGTGATATTTCAACACTTGTAATATTGTGTGCCGCAATATCAGGTCTTATTACAAATAATACAAATGCAAGCGTACCAAAAAGTATTGCGCCTGCAACATTGAACAGCAGATGGATACATGCCGCCCTCTTTGCTGTCCTGTTAGCTCCGACACAGGAAATGAGTGCCGTCACACATGAACCGATATTCTGTCCAAGTGTAATAAATATTGCTGCATTAGTAGTAACAACGCCATTGAGTGCAAGCGTCTGCAAAATACCTACAGATGCAGATGAGCTCTGAAGAATCGCTGTAACAATGATACCAACCATAACACCCAGAAGCGGATTAGATCCAAACACTTCAAATGCCTTTGAAAAAATCGGCAGCTCCGTATAAGGTGATATTGAACCTGACATAAAATCAAGTCCCATAAACAAAAGACCTATACCTACTACTATCTCTCCGGCAAGCTTCTGCTTGTCCTTCTTGGCAAACAGAATAAGAAACGCACCTATACCAACCAGAAGCGGAGCGTAAAATGACGGCGAAAATGCTTTTGCTGCACTTCCGAGCTGTCCCATTGATACTATCCATGCAGTTATTGTAGTACCAATATTAGCTCCCATGATAACACCGGCAGCCTGCGTAAGTGTAAGAATACCGGCATTAACAAAACCAACCACCATAACCGTAGTTGCACCACTGCTTTGTATTATTGCAGTAACAAGTGCACCAACAAGAATCGCAATGAATCTGTTACTGGTAAGCAATCCAAGAAGCTTCTGCATCTTGCCGCCTGCCGTCTTCTGCATTCCGTCAGCCATAAGATTCATTCCGTAAAGGAACATTCCTATGCCGCCCGCGAACTCAAACAGATTACCCACATCCGTTAAACTCATAATTCCTCCAGTAGTTGATTTTTAATTATTTTTATCGATAGCATTATATCATTGTCATTCATTTTTGTAAATAAAATGTAAGTTTGATGTATATATAACGTATATTCTGCATATATCAATGCCGTGGGCTTTTGCCCCCCCGCCATCATATACATTGTCTCTATGTATCCTTGACGTATACCAATGCCCATCTTATAATTTTACTGTCTGAAAACAATGTATGGAGGATACACAATGAATATAATAAGTGACAATCATCTTCACTCTTCATTCTCATCTGATTCAACCGCTTCGCCAGATTCAATGATTCAGGAAGCTTTAACGCTTGGACTTACATCCATGTGCTTTACGGAGCATAATGACTACAACTACCCTCCTGAGGATGGGAAAATCGTCTTTAATATTGACTTTGACAGTTACTTTGATACACTGTCCGGGCTGCGCAAAAAGTACCGTGGCCGGATTGATGTACGGATTGGTATTGAGCAGGGACTTATGGCGAGTGTGGCTTCAAAAGTTGATGCATTTGATCCTGATAACCGTCTTGATTTTATAATCGGTTCATCACACCTTGTTAACGGAGACGATCCATATTACCCCGAATTCTGGGAATGTTCAGATGTAAAAACAACCATACTTTCTTACTATGAAAGCATTATCGATAATCTGAACACATGTCATAATTTTGATGTATACGGCCATATTGATTACATAGCACGTTATATTCCAAAGGACCGTATATCCGAATACAAAGAAAAAGATTTTTATGATATCCTCGATGCCATATTGCATACAATAATTGCGAATGGCAAGGGTATTGAACTCAACACTGCCGGCCTCCGCTACAGTACCGCACAGACTAACCCGTCACCATTTATCCTCAGAAGATATCGTGAACTTGGTGGAGAGATTATTACGGTAGGATCCGATGCCCACGCTCCTGAATATCTTGCATATTCCTTCGGCAAAGTTCCGGCCATTCTAAAAGAAGCAGGCTTCAGATATTATACTGAGTTTCAGGCAAGGAAGCCTGAATTCAAAAAGCTTGATTAATTTGCATTTTGCTAATTTGTGGAATTTAAAAAGGAAAGTATCGAAAACATTACATTTTCAATACTTTCCTATTTTTAGAACAATTTCATATGCCTACTTGGCGTAATCAGTCGCTCTTGATTCTCGGATAACATTAACCTTGATCTGACCAGGATATTCCATCTCAGATTCAATCTGCTTTGAAATATCTCTTGCCATAATAACCATATCCGCATCACTAACGACTTCAGGAACTACCATTATTCGAATTTCTCTACCCGCCTGAACAGCAAATGACTTCTCAACTCCCTTATATGAGTTGGCGATATCTTCTAATTGTTTAAGTCTGTTTGAATATGTCTCTAACGTCTCTCTACGAGCGCCCGGTCTTGCTGCTGATATAGCATCAGCTGCCTGCACTATACAGGCGATAAGGCTCTCCGGCTCAACGTCTCCATGATGTGCCTCTACTGCATTAATAACAATTGGTGATTCCTTATACTTCTTACAAAGATCTACACCAATCTGAATATGCGAACCTTCCATCTCATGGTCAACAGCTTTACCGATGTCGTGAAGCAGACCTGCTCTCTTGGCAAGTCTTACATCTGTACCAACTTCGGCAGCTAAAAGTCCTGACAACTGTGAAACTTCAATTGAATGCTTAAGCGCATTCTGACCATAACTTGTTCTGAACTTCATCTTACCTAAGAGCCTTACCAACTCAGGATGCAGTCCATGCACACCAGTCTCAAGTGTTGCGGCTTCACCTTCCTCACGAATTATCGTCTCAACTTCCTTCTGCGCCTTCTCAACCATCTCCTCAATTCTTGCCGGATGAATACGTCCATCAAGAATGAGCTTTTCCAATGCAATTCTCGCTACTTCTCTACGAATAGGATCAAAGCCTGATAAGACAACAGCTTCCGGTGTATCATCAATAATCAGTTCTACACCCGTAAGCGTCTCAAGAGTACGTATATTACGTCCCTCACGTCCGATGATACGTCCCTTCATCTCATCGTTAGGAAGCTGTACAACTGAAATAGTAGTCTCGGCAACATGGTCAGCAGCGCACTTCTGGATAGCTGTTACCACATAATCCTTAGCCTTCTTATCAGCCTCTTCCTTTGCCTTAGTCTCCATTGATTTGATCATTACAGCAGTGTCATGTTTTACTTCTTCTTCAACAGTCTTTAAAAGATATTCTTTTGCTTGTTCGGAGGTCAATCCTGAGATTTTCTCAAGTTCCTGTTGCCTTTTTTGCTCAAGTTCTTCGACCTTCTGTCTTGTCTTGGCAAGTTCTTCTTCCTTGCGGGCAAGATTAAGATCTCTCTTTTCTACAGCTTCAGTCTTCTTATCAAGAGTCTCTTCCTTGGCAAGAACACGCTTCTCATACTTTTGTATCTCAGCACGTCTTTCGCGAACTTCTTTATCAAGTTCATTCTGAACTTTGATCTTCTCTTCCTTCGCTTCAAGCAAGGCTTCCCTTGACTGCGCTTCGGCTGCTTTCTTTGCCTCATCTGCCTTCTTTCTAGCATCATCAAGTAACTTGTTGGCACGCTCGTTCGCACTGCCAATAGTTGCGTTAGTTTTCCTCTCGATTGAAGACTTGGCAATAACCCATGTAATAGGTGCGACTATAACTAATGTGATAATCACAGCAATAAGCACTGGCAAAAAACCTGACACAGGAGCACCTCCTTATTTAGTTTTCATTGTACAAACATACAACAGTTAAATATTATACTTTTTTAGCTGTCATGTCAAGCAAATACGCATACTTTTCAATGTGTAAGCTCATTCATTACATACTGTATATTGTCGTAATCGAATCCCTTACGCGCTAGATATGCTATTGTCTTTGACTTTTCCTCGTATGTCATAGCCGACGTGTCATGGCATCTTTTTTCTATCAGCTTTCTTATAAGATCATTCTGTGCATTGCCATTAGCCTCATAATATTCGTCACATGCACTGTCTATAACAGTCTGTGCAATCCCCTTGGAGTACAGGTACGCTTCCATCTGGCGCCTGCTTCTCGTATCTGCCTTGCACCATACGTAATTAGACGCATATCTCGCATCATTAATAAATCCATGTTCTTTCATAAACTGAATTGTAATGTTAATTATGTTCTGCGGATATTTCCCGTCAGCAAGCTTATCTGCCAGCTGCCTCTCGGTAATATCACGCTTGGTCACAATATGTAATGCACGGTTTCTTGCTCTGTCTTCAAGGATTCCGAGGATATCCGCATACTGCTCCGGTGTTATGCATACTCCCTCACCCAACGCAAACTTACGAATCTCCTGATTGTACAGTGCGAACGACTTACTGTTGTCGCTAAGACGCACAAATCTCTTCTTGCTGCTTATGTCTGTAATTCCGACTATCTCATATCCGTCTTCGGACATCCTTATGCCTCACTATCCGCTGCACCCGTTGCAGCCTTTGCCTTAGCCTGGCTGTCTGTCTTACCATCCGCCTTACTGTCTGCCTTGGAATTATTCTTAGCCTCCTCAGCCTTAATGCCAATTCCGTGTGCTTGCTTAACCTTGGCTACAACTTCCTCCATTACATCAGGATGTTCTTCAAGATACTTCTTGGCATTCTCGCGTCCCTGTCCAATCTTCTCACCGTTATATGCAAACCATGAGCCGCTCTTCTGGATAATATCATCCTTGGCAGCAATATCAATAACATCGCCTGATTTTGATATTCCTTTGCCGAACATTATATCGAACTCTGCTTCCTTGAAAGGCGGCGCTACCTTGTTCTTGACAACCTTAACCTTGACATGGTTACCAACAGCCTCATCACCCGACTTAATTGTTGTAACCCTGCGTACATCAAGTCTTACAGATGCGTAGAACTTAAGGGCATTACCTCCTGTCGTAGTCTCAGGATTGCCAAACATTACACCAATCTTCTGTCTTATCTGGTTGATAAATATAACTATACAATTGTTGCTGCTTGCAACAGGTGTAAGCTTACGCATCGCCTGTGACATAAGTCTTGCCTGCTGTCCCATTGTTGCATCACCCATGTTGCCATCAATCTCTGCCTTAGGCACAAGAGCTGCGACAGAGTCTACTACAACAATATCAACTGCACCTGAACGCACCATTGTCTCTGTAATCTCAAGAGCCTGCTCTCCACAATCAGGCTGTGATATATACAGATTATCAATATCGACACCTATATTCTTGGCATATACAGGATCCAGCGCATGCTCTGCATCTATAAATCCGGCAATTCCGCCTCTCTTCTGCACTTCTGCCACCACATGAAGTGCGACAGTAGTCTTACCACTTGATTCAGGTCCGTATATCTCAATAACCCTTCCTCTCGGAAGTCCTCCTACACCGAGTGCAAGGTCAAGTCCAAGTGACCCTGTAGGGACTGTCTCTACATTCATGTTAGCTGATGAATCGCCAAGCTTCATTACAGTTCCCTTGCCAAACTGCTTCTCAATATTATTAATCGCTGCATCAAGCGCCTTAAGCTTATCTTCGTTAGCCATATTACTTATTACCCTCCGTTATATGAAATTATGTTCGGAACATCTGTTTGTTTCTGAATATAAATATATCTGAAATCCAAACAAATGTCAAGTGCTATTTATTCCGTCCGGATTCCAGATATATTGTTGTATATTTCAGTATTTATTTGTCATCCTCGATTATTCTTCTGCGCACCATATCAAGTGCCATCACAACAGCCTGTTCACGTATCTTCTGGCGGTTCCCCCTGAACATGAATTCTTTGACGGTAACCTTGTCCCTGTAATAACATCCTATATATACAAGACCTACAGGCTTGCCTTCAGACGGTTCAGGACCGGCAACGCCCGTAACCGATACACCAACCTCAGCATCTGACGCAAGTATAGCCCCCTTCGCCATCTCTTTGGCAGTCTCCTTACTCACGGCTCCGTATTTTTTAAGGATTGCTTTGTCCACACTTAATGCCTTACGCTTTGCCTTATTGGAATATGTTACGAATCCCTGTGAAAATACTTCGGAAGCGCCACTCACATTGACAAGTTTTCCTGCAAGAAGTCCCCCCGTACATGACTCCGCCGTCACAATCTTAAGTCCCTTCTTATCAAGCATTTCAACAACGACATCCTCAAGATTGCAATCTGCATCCACAGTGTATACATCTTCCCTGAACCTGCTCTTTATCTCCTTGGCAACAGGCTTGACAAGTTCTTTTGCAGCATCTTCAGTGTCTGCACTTGCCGTAATCCTTATCTGCACTTCGCCTGTCTTAGCATATGTCGCAATAGTCGGATTGTCCTGGGCATCTATAAGGTCAATAATCTTCGTCTCAGCCTGACTCTCTCCGATTCCACACAGCTTTATTGTCCTTGAGAAAATCGCCTTCGGATTACGAGCCATAAGATATGGCTTAATATCTTTTCTGAACATGACCTCAAGTTCATTAGGCGGTCCCGGAATTAATATAAGAGCTTTGTCACCGCGTTCCATTATAATTCCCGGTGCGGTACCGTTGCGGTTGTCTATGACAATGGCTCCCTCAGGTACCATAGCCTGCTTCCAGTTGTTATCAGTTATATTATCCTTATAAATGCTGTTCTTAAGTACATTCTCAATATGTTCCCTTGTGTGGGCATCTTCAACAAGTCCCTTACCCATGACTGACGCAGCAACCTGCATTGTGATATCATCTTCCGTAGGTCCGAGTCCACCTGTTATAATTACCGTATCAGCTCTTCCGAGAGCAAGGTTGATTGCATCCGAAAGTCTATCCGGATTATCTCCAACAACCTGCTGGTTATAGATGGAAAGTCCGATTGAAGCGCATCCTGCTGAAAGAAATGCCGCATTGGTATTAACAATGCTTCCCATAAGTATCTCAGTTCCTACAGATATCAGTTCAACTGTCATATTTTCTCCAATCCGTGCATACGCACAATAACATGCCTATCAGATGCGGTTACTTCTCATCCGACATAACACCTATGTTCTTGTAAATATAATCAACAAGTGATATTACAGTAAGTGCAAGTGCAATATATACGAAAATCCATTCAACCGTATCAGCATATGGATAATCAAGCTGAAGGATAAGAAGGATTGTCATAATCATCTGGAAGGTTGTCTTGAACTTTCCCCAGTAATTAGCCGCTATGACAACTCCCTTGTCCGCTGCAATAAGCCTGAAGCCGCTTATTATAAACTCCCTGCTTATGATTATTATGACTATCCATGCCGGAAGATATCCGAGCTCTACAAAAGCTATCAGTGCTGAACATACAAGAAGCTTATCAGCAAGCGGATCCATAAACTTTCCAAAGTTAGTTACAAGATTGTACTTTCTGGCAATCTTGCCATCAAGCATGTCCGTAAGACTTGCAAGGACAAATACTGCCGCTGCAATATATTTTGATGCACCACCGGCACAGTTGGTAAGCAGAAATACCAGAAATACCGGAATCATAATTACTCTTAATACTGTAAGTTTATTCGGCAGATTCATAATCAGGCTCTCCTATCAAATCGTAATCATCTGATGCTGTTATCTTTACGGGTATAAAATCACCTGACATAAGCTGTGCATCAGTATTGACAAATACATATCCGTCCACATTAGGTGCGTCCCTGTATGTCCTGCCGACATATACATCCTCATCAGCAAGCTTTCCTTCTATCATGACTTTGAGAGTTCTTCCCACAACATCAGCAGAATGTTCAGCAGATATCTCCTGCTGAAGCTCCATTATTGCATCGCGTCTTGCCGCCTTGACCTCCTCATCAATCTGATTGTCAAAGCCTGCCGCCGGCGTATCTTCCTCGGCGGAATATGTAAACGCCCCAAGTCTGTCAAACTCCAGCTCATCAATAAAATCAAGAACTTCTTCATGCTGCTCTTTGGTCTCACCCGGAAATCCCGTGATAAGAGTTGTCCTCAGGCAGATATCCGGTATCTCACTGCGGAGCTTTTTAACGATATCAATAAGATCCTGCTTAGTTGTGCGCCTGCCCATTCTCTTAAGAATAGTATCATTGGCATGCTGTATAGGCAGGTCAAGATAATGACATACCTTAGGCTCTGACTTGATTGCCTGAATAAGAGTATCATCAATCTCTTCCGGATAGCAGTACAGAATTCTTATCCACTCTATACCGTCTATTGCCGCAAGCTCATGAAGCAGTCTGTGAAGTGACTTCTCTCCGTAAAGATCCGTTCCGTACAGGCTTGTCTCCTGTGCAACAAGTATAAGCTCCTTAACACCCTGCTCTGCGAGATCCTTTGCCTGCTTTATAAGCTCCTCCATCGGAACACTTCTGTATGAACCCCTCACCTTAGGAATTATACAGTATGTACAGCACTTGTCACAGCCTTCTGCAATCTTAAGATATTCATAATATCCTCCGGTCGTGACAATCCTTCTGTCGTGAGTCTGTGGAAGCCTGTTAATGTCCTCAAAACAGTTAATTCCGTCTCCCGACTTATTGGCAAGCTCGTCTATTGTATCGGCAATCTTATCGTATGCCGATGTTCCGACTACTGCATCAACCTCAGGAATCTCGTCAATTATCTCCTGTCTGTAGCGCTGTGCAAGGCATCCGCACGCTATAAGAAATCTGCATCTGCCGTTCTTCTTAAGCTCTGCCATCTCAAGCAGAGTATCAACACTCTCCTGCTTGGCATCATTAATAAAGCAGCATGTATTGACAACCACAGCCTCTGCCTCATTCTCATCATCTGTAAATTCATATCCTCTTGAATGAAGCTGTCCGAGCATCATTTCGGTATCTACAAGATTCTTGTCACAGCCGAGTGACACAAACATTATCTTCATACTAATATACTAATCTCCGTTCCTGCCCGTCTTTTGGGGCATCCAAAGTTTGTGCACAAGCACATCATTCTGATTATAATTGATAATATGCAAAAAAACAAGCTTTTCGGTTTTCAATGTGCGTCCATTAATTTTGGAAATGTGAATTGAATGATAAAGATGATATATCCAAAAAAAGATGGTGTGCCTCTTAAGGCACTGTAGAATAATCTGAAAATCTGAAATTCCGTCACGGAATAATCATACAATATCATTAAGTCCATTTTTTTGCAAGCTTATTTTTATTATTCTGGCAACGCACCCATTTACAATTCCCGTTATAATCCCTGTTATAAGCAGCACAGGAAGGTAATATGCAATCTGTGCCGTTCCCGTGACTACTGCTGCTGCCGCAATCTGCCCTATATTGTGTGCCGTCCCGCCGGCAACGCTTACGCCAAGCATGGAAAAACGGTCGGATTTCTTAAGCAGTATCATTACAATGACGCTTAACATTCCACCGCTTATGCTGAATATAAATGCTGCCATATTGCCAAACAATATACTTGTAAGCACAATTCTTAATATGTCCGCAAAGAATGCGGCACGGCTGCCTGCCACATACAGTACAGCAAGTATCGCTATATTGGCAAGTCCCAGCTTGGCTCCCGGAACACCTATTGATATTGGCAAAAGCATCTCAACATAACTGAATATCATTGCAAGTGCGGTGAACACACCACAGAATGCAACGAGTCTGCTATTTTTTTTCATAATACTTCCTTTTTATACTGCCGCATCTATATCAGCATTGTCTCCCTTAATCTCAATGACAACCCTGTGTGGGAGGCACACTACCGTCTGCCCCGGGCTCTTAATCTTCCCGGTCTTAACACACACCTTGTCAGGGCAGTCAGCGTCCTCCATCCACACATTGCTGTCATTTATAATAATCTTATTGCTTCCGCGTTCAGTGCTTAAATCAATAACCTTATTACTGTTAAGCGGATATTCTCCATATACCTCTCCGTCAACACGCACTACCACCTTTACGGATGATGATGCCGTGCTTCTTCCCGGCAGCACTGTATACATATATATGCTTCCCGCCACAAGCAGAACAGCCGCAACAAGAATAATATCATGAACAGTTTTCTTACTCATACACAACCTCATTTTTAAAAATCAAAAAGTGACAGCTGGTTCGTATCGGGAAGACTTCCCAGGATTCCAAATGAATCCAGAAGACTCACCGCACTGTCTCCAACCTTGGCACGCGTCTTAAAGTCCTCCTTGGAAAGAAACGCACCGTCCCTTGCCGCAATCTCTATAGATTCGGCAGCGACTTCACCAAGTCCGTCTATAGCCTTAAGTGATGGCATGATCTTTCCGTCTATAATCTGGAAGCTTCTTGCCTTAGCCCTGAATATATCTATAGGCATGAATTCAAAACCTCTAGCATAGAATTCCTGTACTATTCTCATATCCGCATATGTCGCTTCTTCAGTAGGTGAAAGTGTCTTGGCATTATGTCTTTCTTTATAATCCTTTATATAATATTCAAGCTTGTCCCTGCCCATACACATAAGATTATATGAAAATGCATCAGCTCTTATACTGAAGAATGCGCAGTAGTATGCAAGCGGATAGAAAACCTTACAGTAGGCAACACGCCATGCCATCATAACGTATGCAGCGGCATGCGCCTTAGGAAACATGTATTTGATCTTCTTACATGACCATATATACCAGTCGGGTACACCTGCTTCCTTCATGATTGGCAGCCACTCCTCTTTAAGGCCTTTACCTTTACGGACCGATTCCATTATTGTAAATGAAAGCTCCTTATCCAGCCCCATGGATATCAGATATGTCATGATATCATCTCGCGTACATATAGCGGTTGAAATTGTCGCCTTGCCTTCCGCAATAAGTGTCTGGGCATTGCCAAGCCATACATCAGTACCATGTGCAAGTCCGGCAATTCTTACAAGATCCGAAAAATGCTGCGGTTTGGCATCAATTAACATCTGCATGGCAAAATCAGTACCAAACTCAGGTATTCCAAGTGCGCCAAGCTTCGTTCCGCCAATCATATCCGGTGTAATTCCAAGCGCCGACGTGTCCTTAAATAGTGACATTACCTCAGGACTGTCAAGAGGTATCTCTGTCGGGTCAAGTCCCGTAAGATCCTGAAGCATACGGATCATCGTAGGGTCAAGGTGTCCGAGAATATCAAGCTTCAACAGGTTATGGTCGATACTGTGATAATCGAAATGTGTTGTCGTTATTCCCGAATCCATCTTATTTGCCGGATGCTGTATCGGTGTAAATGTATGTATCTCCTCACCGATTGGAAGAACGACAATTCCTCCCGGATGCTGTCCCGTTGTACGTCTTATATCAACACAGCCTGCTGCCAGACGCTCTATCTCACAGTTGCGCTTGGTTACGTTATGTCCGAGCTTCTCACTCTGCTTTTCAAAATAACCTTTAACATATCCGTAAGCCGTTTTCTCAGCAACCGTACCTATCGTACCTGCCTTGAACGTCTGCCCCTTGCCGAATATAACCTCAGTATAGGCATGTGCCTTACTCTGGTATTCGTTAGAGAAGTTAAGGTCGATATCCGGCTCTTTGTTACCCTTGAAGCCAAGGAATGTCTCAAACGGAATGTCAAATCCTTCCTTGCGCAGTTTCTTACCGCACACAGGGCATATCTTATCAGGCATGTCACAGCCTGCCGCACCTGAAAACTTCTTAACATCCTCAGAATCAAAATCCACATAATAGCAGTTCGAGCACAGATAATGCGGACTGAGCGGATTAACCTCCGTAATACCTGCCATTGTCGCTGCAAATGATGAGCCTACCGAACCTCTTGAACCAACCAGATATCCGTCATCATTGGATTTCCACACAAGCTTCTGTGCAATAATGTACATAACCGAATATCCGTTGGATATAATTGACTTAAGCTCTCTTTCAAGTCGTTCTTCAACAACCGGAGGAAGCGTAGGCCCATACATCTCATGAGCCCTGTTATAACATATATCCCTTAGTGTCTGGTCAGAATTTTCAATTACCGGAGGACGCTTATCAGGGCGCACAGGCTCAATCTTCTCACACATTTTCATAATTCTGTCAGTGTTAGTGACAACAATCTCATATGCTTTGTCAGCATCAAGATACTCAAATTCCGCAAGCATTTCCTCTGTTGTGCGCAGATAAAGCGGTGCCTGCCTGTCCGCGTCATCAAAGCCCTTCTGCGTCATTACGATACGCCTGTACACCTCATCCTCAGGATTCATAAAATGCACATCTCCCGTTGCAACTACAGGCTTATTAAATACCTCACCGAGGTGTATTATCTTCTTGTTAAGGTCTATAAGGTCCTGCTCATCCTTAACCCAGCACGAATCACTGTCTATCATAAAGCGGTTGTTGCCTATCGGCTGCACCTCAAGATAATCGTAAAAGTTAACTATTCTTGCAATCTCCTCCTCAGGTGCTCCGTTAAGAACCGCCTGAAACAGATCTCCCGCCTCACACGCACTTCCGATTATAATTCCATCCCTGTACTTGGTAAGCAGGCTCTTAGGTATTCTCGGCCTGTTGGCAAAATAAGTTATGTGTGATGCCGATATCAGCCTGTACAGATTAATTCTTCCCTGCTCACTTGAGGCAAGCAGAATTATATGATATGTAGGCATCTTACGGATTGCATCAACGTCAGGAGTGCCTGCCTTGTTAAGCTGGTCAAGAGTCAGGATATCGCGCATCTTAAGCATTTCACACATCTTAAGGAATATCCCTGCCGTAGCCTCTGCATCATCTACCGCACGGTGATGGCTTGTCAGCACCACATTGAAATGCTTAGTCAGCGTGTCAAGCTTGAAGTTATGAAGCCTCGGCACAAGGAAACGTGCAATCGCCAGTGTATCTACTATCGTATTATCAAATGTCATTCCCTGCTTTGCAGCCTTATTGCGTATAAAGCCCGTATCAAATTCCGCATTATGCGCAACCACAACACAGCCTTCGCAGAACTTAAGGAACTCAGGAAGTACCTGCTCAATCTTAGGCGCTCCCATTACCATTGAATCATTGATTGATGTAAGCTTTTCTATCTTAAACGGAATCGGCACCTCCGGATTAACAAAGGTTGAGAATCTGTCAATTATCTCGCCTTCTTCAATCTTGACCGCACCAATCTCTATTATCCTGTCATTTTCCGCCGAGAATCCCGTCGTCTCTATATCAAAAACAACATACTTCTCATCAAGGCTCTGATTCTTAGAGCGTATTACCGGCTTCTTTGTATCATCTACCAGATATCCCTCCACTCCGTATATTATCTTAAAATCAAAGTCCTCGCCCTTTTTCTTAGCTGCACCCTCAAGGTCTCTTACAACATGGAATGCATCTGTAAATGCCTGGACTGTTCCGTGGTCCGTTATCGCAATCGCTTTCTGTCCCCAGCTAAGCGCCTGCTTTATCAGGTCTTTTGCGTATGAGACTCCGTCCATGTCACTCATCTTAGTATGGCAGTGAAGCTCTACACGTTTGGTAAGTGCATGATCCATTCTCCTGACACGCGTATCACTCGACTTGCGGATACCCGTCACTGAGCTTATCGAAAGTTCATGGTCATATTTGTCCAGCATTGTAACGCCTTTTATCTTTATAAAATTCTTTTCCGTGATAAATGACGTAAGCTCCGGAAGCTGCTCATTCTTGGCGAACATCTTTACGGTTATTGTGTCTGTAAAGTCCGTGACATCGAACATTATGATAGTCTTTTCGTTACGGATTTCACGAAGTTCAACACGCCTTATCATTCCGGCGATTACAACCTCGCCCATCTCAGACTGTATCTGGCTTATATGTATAGGCTCCTCATCAAAGTCACGTCCAAAGAGAACATCCGGATTGTTCGGCCGCTTCTGGTATCTGTCCTGTGAATACCTTGGTTTTGGGCTCTCTTCTGCCTTTTTAATCTCGTTAACAGGCTCAGCATTCTGCTTTGCGGCTGCCCCGTCACCTGCCGGCTTTTTCTTAATGGATGCACCTGTTGCACCGTCATGCACATCCGCTGATGCAGACTTTGCAGCGAGCACCTTTTCCTGTATCTCCTGTACACGCCTTGCTATCATCAGCTCATTTTCTTTTTCAAAATTAGTTTCTTTCTTTTTCTCGTATCTGTAGACTACATCTATCTCAAACCCAAATCTGTTAAGAAATATCTTCTCAAAATATTCCCTGAGTGTTCTGTCGTATGTATGCGCAAGAAATGAATCCTCAAGTATCAGCGTCAGCTCATCTTCCTTTTCAAATGTCCATTTGGAATTCTTGAGCAGGTTATATTCGAGTGTCCAGTATTTTTCCAACTCAAAAAGGATGCTGTCGTAGTATACGTCCATAATCTTCTGTGGAGTATACTGCTTAGACAGATCATATCTGTCGATTATCCTGACGTCCATATTCTTAATACGGAACACCTGGCTTTTGAGTATGTCCTCCATCTTATATACCAGTTCCTTGTGTATAAGGTGCCTGCTCTTCACATACACCCTTGCAAGCGAATTGGTTGAAGTCTTAGTAACTTTAACTACTTCAGCATCCGCGAAGTTATCTTTTAATTCCTGGTCATCAATTCTAAGCGCAGAAAAAACTTCAAAAAATGTCATATCTTATTCCCAGTTATCAAGCTCTTCTTTGAGCACTTCAAGGAGTCTGTCCTCCTCTACCTTCTTTACAATCTCTCCGTGTTTTATGAGTACGCCGCAGCCATCTCCCCCGGCTATTCCGATATCAGCTTCCTTAGCCTCTCCCGGGCCATTAACTACACATCCCATTACAGCTATCTTTATCTTCAGATTGCTGTATGATGCCGCAAGTGTCTCTACCTGATTGGCAAGCCCGATAAGGTCTATCTTGGCACGCCCGCATGTAGGACAAGAGACCACCTCAATTCCGCTCTTTCTTATTCCAAGTGTCTGAAGAATGTACCTGGCAGCCTTAATCTCCTCAACAGGATTGCCTGTAAGTGAGACT
>CAMBEF010000025.1 GCA_945865495.1 uncultured Bacteroides sp.
CTGAAGGACGTGCTGGGGGAATATAAAACTTATGACATGTAAAATCCAAGCTATAATAAAAAATATTAAAAATTACTATAGCATTGAGTATTGTATTTCAGCAATTATATTGGCATTATTTGCATCTGCAGGAGGAATTGGCAGCATTGAGAAAAAAATGCAAAGCATGGTTGATAATTTTGCATTGGCTACTCTTATATATATATTAATTAAGTGCCGGTTGTTGTTTGTAATATTTAGTATTGTGCTTGCATTAGTCTCATATATTAATAAAAAATACAATATTTGCGGTGCAAAAAAGAATGCTACAAGAGTAGACAGAAAAAGAAAATACTTTATTGCAACATTAATATTTATAGGAATTTTGCTATTATGGATGCCTTATTATCTTACTTTTTATCCTGGAATTGTAACATATGACTCTATAGAAAGTATGAAACAAATAATGGGTTCTGCACAATATAGCGATCATCACCCGTGGATATATACAGTTACAGTAGGCATAATTTACAAAATAGGTTATATGATTACCGGTAATGCTAATGATGCTGTTGGGATTTATTCATTTATATCAATGCTTGTAATGTCAAGTACCTTTACATATTTAATTATGTATATGTATGAGAAAGGAGCTCATACAATATTTTTGGCATTGGTATATATTTTTTTTGCTGTAGATCCTACAAATGCAATATATGCGATTACAATGTGGAAGGATATATTCTTTGCAGCAATTGTTCTATTGTTTGTAATTAGGATATTTAATATGCAGGATGAGTATGATTCTGGGAAAATAAACACTAAGTCATGGATTCTTTTTGCATTGTTAAGTATATTGCTATGTGTAGCAAGAAGCAACGGACTATACGCATATATTATTGTAGCACCAGCAACAATATGGAAGTTTAGAAGACAATTAAAACCTGCATTAATATACATTATGGGAGTAATAATTGCTGTTGCTTTATACAAAGGACCAGTGATGAAGAGTTATGATGTAAGGCAGCCTGACATATTAGAGTCTTTGCATATTCCATTACAACAGATGGCATGTACTATTGTTAATGGTGGAAATATTTCAACGGAAGATTTAAATGAATTAAATAAAATAATAAATGTATATCAGATTCCAGAATTTTATGAAACAGATTCAGCAGACCCAATAAAGGAACTTATACGAAATAAAGGTAATTTGGATTATTTTAACAATCATATATCTGAATATGCAAAGATATATATCAGAATAGGATTGAATAATCCATACAATTACATAAAAGGATATATCATGCAGACTAATGGATTTTGGTACTATAATACAAAAGGATATTTATTTACAAGATATCTTTGGAAGAACGATTATGGAATAGAAAGAAGTCCAAGATGTCCGGTTATTTTACAGAATACTGTTAACAAGATTATAGATAAATATGAGGCACTTCCTCAATGGTGGAATGCTACCGCAATGATTACATGGTTGTTTGTTGTTATTATGGCAATAGCTAGGGATAATAAAAAAAGCTTGTATCCGTTTATAGTTATAGTCGCCCTTTTATTAACAATACTTATAGCTACACCGCTTGCTGTTGAGGTAAGATATGTATATTATATGTGGGTGACATGGCCTGTATTTTTGTTATATTCTTTTCAAAAAAATATATTGGAGGTATAGACATGATAATAGTAACAGGTGGAGCAGGATTTATAGGAAGCTGTGTAGTGAGAAGTCTTAATGACAGAGGAATTGATGATATTATCATAGTTGATAATATAGCCGAGACTGATAAGTGGCGCAACATGGCTAATAAAAGATACATAAAGTATTACAACAGGGATGAGTTCCTTGAGCATCTTCCTGAGTATGCGGGCAAGGTTACGAATGTATTTCATCTTGGTGCGTGCAGCGCAACAACAGAGCGTAATTTTGATTATCTTTACAAGAATAATCTTGAGTACACCAAGACATTGTGGAAGTTCTGTGCAGACAATAATGCAAGTTTCGTATATGCAAGCAGCGCTGCAACATATGGTGACGGTTCACAGGGATTTGACGATAAGGCAGATATAGATAACTATCTTCCGCTTAACGGATATGGATATTCAAAGCAGCTGTTTGATATATGGGTTAAGAAGGAGCTTGCGGCAGGCAATAAAGCTCCGCGTCAGCACGCAGGCCTTAAGTTCTTCAATGTGTACGGTCCTAACGAATATTTCAAGGGCAGTATGGCAAGCGTAATCATGCATGGCTTTAACCAGATTAAGGAGAGAGGTTATATCGGGCTCTTCAAGTCTTATAAGGAAGGCTATGAGGATGGCGGACAGCTGAGGGATTTTGTCTATGTAAAGGATGTATGCAATGTCATGATGTTCCTTATGGATCATCCTGACGTAAGCGGACTTTTTAACGTCGGAACAGGCAAGGCAAGGTCATTCTATGACCTCGCGTCTTCAGTATTCGCTGCACTTGGACTTGAAAAGGATATAAGGTTTATAGAGATGCCGGAGACTCTTCGTCCAAAATATCAGTATTTTACTGAGGCTAAGATGGACAAGCTTAAAGAGGCGGGGTATGATAAGCCGTTCTACTCACTGGAGGAGGGCGCAAAAGACTACGTTCAGAATTATCTGGACAAGGATATGCGTATCTGGTAATTATGAAGAATAAAAATGCAGCTAATGCAATAGCCGTGCTGATACCGTATTTAAGGGCGGCAGCATTTATAGTGCTTGTTATTATGCTTGAGATAGTGCATGCAAAGGCATGGAGCTATGATGAAAACGGACTTGCAGAAGACCAGTTCAGACTTATAGAGCAGTCTAAGCAGACACGCAGTGAGAAGAAGCTTATAATAGGCGACAGTGTGGCATCACAGCTATTCGGCAATGATAAAAGGTTTCAGAATGCATATACAATGACAGGCAACTGCTCGGCGACAATGGGAGGCTATTATCTGCTTCTGCGTAATTACATAGAGGCTAATCCGCAGACCAAAAGGATAATTATGGTAATATCTCCGGATCTGATGGCCAATGCGGCAGACAAGGATTACTCATACCAGTATTATGTTGTTCCGTATTATACACAGGAGAATATGCAGTATATAACGGAGGATGTCCGGGAGTATATTGATTATAAGTATGGAGTTGCCGCAACCAGGTGTGAGCCTCTCAAAAAGATAATATACAATGATATGTTTGTGTTGTCACAATACAGGGATTACATAACAGCAACGCGTCCGAAAGAGCGTGAAAATATGCGTATAAGCGCATTGTCTGCCACATATCTGAGGCAGATAAAGCAGCTTTGTGATGATAACTCAATTGAACTTAAGGTAATGTGCTGTCCATTGCAGAGCAACAGAATAATGCGTACATGGAAGGGCTTTGAGGAAGATATAGAAAGATATGGACTGCAGGATATTCTTAACGGTTACAGTAAGAATGTTACTTATTATGACGAAAAAGATTTTCAGGATGAATATCATTTTAAGGACAGTTTCCTGAAAAAGGGACGTCCGGTTATTCTGAAGAATCTTCTTGAAAGGAATGGAGAATAGTGTGAAAAATAAGATTTTTCACACGCAAGATTTGTGCTTGCGCACAAACTTGATATGCGCAAAAGGCAGCGCAGGAATGGAGAATAGTATGGAAAAAATTCTTGTTACAAGGTCATCTATGCCGCCAATGGAAGAATATATAGAGGAAATAGCTTCGATATGGGACAATCACTGGCTGACCAATATGGGAGAGAAGCATGTAAGGCTTGAAAAGGAACTTAAGGAGTATCTGGGAGTTGATGACATAACGCTTTTTTCTAACGGGCATATGGCACTTGAACTTACGCTTCAGGCGATGCATCTTAAAGGGGAAGTAATTACCACTCCGTACACATTTGCGTCAACAACACATGCTATAGTAAGAAACGGACTTAAGCCGGTGTTCTGTGATATTAATCCGGATGACTATACTATAGATGCTGATAAGATTGAGCGGCTTATAACAAAGGATACATGTGCTATTGTTCCTGTACATGTATACGGCAATATATGTGATGTCGACAGGATTCAGGAGATAGCTGACAGACACGGACTTAAGGTTATATATGATGCCGCACATGCATTTGGGGAGACATATAACGGAAGAGGTGCCGGAAGCTTTGGCGATGCATCAATGTTCAGCTTTCATGCCACCAAGGTATATAATACAATCGAGGGCGGCGCTGTATGTTATTCGGATGAAGAACTGGGCAAGAGGCTGTACCGTCTTAAGAATTTTGGTATTATGGATGAGGAAACGGTTGATTATGTCGGAGCCAATGCCAAGATGAATGAATTCCAGGCTGCAATGGGCCTGTGCAATCTTAAGCATGTTGATGGTGAGATTGCAAAGAGGAAGGCTGTTGTTGACAGATACAGGGCTGATCTTGACGGTGTCAGAGGTGTGCAGCTTTCAAAGATTCAGGATGGTGTACAGTACAATTATGCTTATTTTCCTGTAGTATTTAATGAAGAAGAATTTGGTGTGACAAGGGATGTGGTATTTGAGAAGCTTGCAGAGAATGATATATTTGCAAGGAAGTACTTTTATCCGATTACGAATACATTTGAATGTTACAATGGAATGTTTGATCCAAATGATACACCGGTTGCACTTAAAATTTCAAAGAGAGTGCTTACACTTCCGTTATTTGCTGACCTGCCATTATCAGATGTTGACAGGATATGTGATATAATAAAAGACTGTGCAGAGTAATGAATGGAACGAAATGGAGATTGGAATTAATGAGGAATTGGAATTATTACATCAGAAAAACGGCAGCAATTATGATTGCATCAGGAATGGTTGTTATGACAGGATGTGCAGATAAGGGGCAGAATGATACTGCAGATGCATCAGGTCAGGCAGAAAACGTAGTGCAGGCCAATGCCCAAGGTCAGGATAACCGGCAGAATACGAATATTTCATCTGCGCCGAATCAGGCAGAGACAGAAGCCCGGACAGAGTCAGATGAAAAGAATCATAAGACAACGGCAGACAAAACAGAAAAAGCTGTTGAAGAGAAGTCTGAAGTAGAACAGGAAGAGACGGAAGCCGCTGAACAGGAGACTGAGACGGAAAAAGAGACTGAGGAAGAGACAACAAAGGCTCCGGTTGAAGCAAGACCGGTATACAGAGTAACACCTGAGACAGAAGCCATCACAGAGGCTCCCGCCCAGACGGAGGCTGACACGGTGGCAGCACCTGTACAGACAGAAGTTCAGACGGAAGAGACTTCTGCATCATCAGATAAGCTTACAGCACCTTTTGGAATAGCATTCCTCGGAGACAGCATAACGGTAGGGTATAAGAGTGGATACAGCTATGCGGATGTAGTTTGTGAAGACCTTGGCTGCGTACAGTTTAATTACGGAATATCGGGTAATACGCTTGCAAGCAATGGCGGAGAAGGTTTTGTTGAGAGATATAAGTCTATTAATCCGGACTGCAAGGTTATAGTCGTATATGGCGGTTCTAACGATTACTATGATAATGTTGAACTCGGAAGCCCGGATTCAACCAGGAAAGACGAATTCTACGGCGGACTTAAGAAGCTGTGTTCAGGCCTTAAAGAAAGCTATCCTGATGCGAATATAGTATTCCTTACACCACTTCCGGGCGAATTTGGCGGTATGCATAATTCAAGCAATAATGAGACGGGAAGTTCAATGTGGGATTATGTAGATGCAATGCAGAAGGTATGCGCAAAGTATAATATTCCTGTCATAGATTTGTACCACAATTTCAGCATCAATGCTGATAATTATGATTCCTACACGTCTGACGGACTTCATCCTAATGAAGATGGACACAGCCTGATTGCAAAGGCAGTTGAAAAGTATATAAAAAGTCTGATGTAATAGGCATCGGTGAAATATGTGTCGAATAATGCGACAGCATACTATGGTTTTGTTTTTTGAAAAATGAGATTATGGTAATAGGCACATATATAACAGGAGGGATGCAAAGTATGGATGACGATAAGATAAGGGTAGCATGTGCGGATGATAATATGGCAGTGCGCAGGGTATTCAGGGATATAATCAACGATGAACCTGATATGGAGCTTGTCGGAGAGGCGATGAACGGCTCGGAGCTCATATCAGTTATAAAGAATTATAAGCCGCATGCGGTTATACTTGACCTTATTATGCCTAAGCTTGATGGGCTTGAGGTGATAAGAAAGGTAAAGGCTGACGACACTATTAAGAATAAGCCGGTATTTATAGTTGTCAGTGCAATAGGGGAAGACAGGATAATAAGAGAGGCATTTGAGTCAGGCGTTGAGTATTATATTATGAAGCCGGTGGATGGCTCGCTTCTTACCGACAGGATACGGTGGGCACTGAATAACGAAGAGCAGCGCCGCAGAAGTGAGGAGCTTAAGAGACGAAACTCATATACTGATATAGAGATAAAAGTTGCAGACATGCTTCTTAAGCTCGGAATGCCGGTTCATATAATCGGTCAGCGTTTTATGAGGGAAGCACTTATAATGACGATGAATGACAGAGAATGTGTAAGTTCAATTACGAAGCTGCTCTATCCTGATATTGCAAGAAAGAATAAGACCACGCCCACAAGGGTTGAGAGAGCTATGAGACACGCGATTGAAGTGGTATGGACCAAGGGCGATATGAAGTGGCTTGAAGAGATATTTTGCAGACCGGCAGGCAATATAGAGGACAGGCCTACTAATTCAGAATTTATAGCAAGAATGGCAGAATATATTTCAATAAGACTTTCTGTTGCGGATAACAGGAATATGGTTATTGAAAGTATTGAAGATGTTAGAGAATTAGAGAGAATGAAGTAGAATGAAATATTTTAAAAATCTCAGTTATCTGAGGGTAATTGCATGTATTGCAATTGTGTGCACACACATAAGCCAGAGACTTATGCTTGAAGGCAGGATTTATGAACTTACACATTACATGCAGCACGGGGTTTATCTTTTTTTTATAATAAGCGGTTTTCTGGCGTTGTACACATATTCGGAGAATAACTACAGCCCTGTAAGATACTGGATTAAAAGGCTGGCAAGAATATTGCCGGTATATTATGCGGTAGTTATATATGATATAATAGTACACAGCTTTATATTAAAAGATATGCCGCATGATTGGGCGGGACTTGGCTGGCTGAGATATATATTTATAATCGGGCAGTACATACCCGGAGAGAATCAGTGGCGTAATCTGAGCTTTACATGGACGATAGGCATATTTGTCTTATTTTATATGATGACGCCGCTTCTTGCCAGAATAATGAAGACATACAGGTCATCACTCGTAGGACTTGCGGTTACATACCTGTGCATGATAGGGCTTGATATCCTGTATGCACGTCTTGGGATTACGAGAGACTGGTTCACACCACTGTTTTATGTGTTATATTTTATGTTCGGAGCAGTTGCATGCAGGGCAGTCCAGGAGCACAAAGCTGACAGAGCATCGCTTTTATTGGCATGTATAATGCTGTATTTTTTTGCAATGTCCAAGTTCAACAGCCCATACACACTGTCATGCCTGCTTACTATAATTGTCCTTGCGTCAATGAATGTGGAATTTAAGAATTCGTATGTAAGTAAGATATTTGACGTGCTTGACAGATTTTCCTATGAAATATATCTTGGTCATGCGGTGGTAATGGAGATAATAGATATGCTTATGGCATCATACGTATTGCCTGATGCCGCGATAATCGGCATTGCTGTCGTTGGTACGGCGATAGTAAGTGTTGTACTTTACTATGGGGTGGACAGACCTGTGAATGCATTTATCAGAAGGAGAACATGATGTTAAAGAAACTGTTTGGAGAACAGAATATGGGAAGGAAGCAGAAGAATATCTGGCTGAGGATTATATCGATATTCTGTATTATGATTATAGCCTTTGTGCTGATGCTTACGCTGGTTATGTGCATTCCCAATTCCGCAATAAAGCAGAATTATGACCGCTCAATGGAGGTATTTGAGCAGGAGGGAGACGGCTGGAACAGAGTATATACATATGCATCGGGAAGTATGATTGATAATCTCACTGACAGCATAATTATAAGCGAGACAATGGTTAATGATAACTGCAGTCCGTTAAGTAATGCTTTAAGCGGCAACGGCTACAGCAGATACTGGCATGGATATCTTGTCTGGGTAAGACCGCTGCTCGTATTATTCTCATATCTTGATATAAGGTATATCCTTATGGTTGTATTGATGTTTTTGCTTGCAGCGTGCACACTTGGGCTTAATGACAGGCTTGGACGCGGCGCGGCATGGATATTCACACTCTGCATGGTACTTGCATATTTTATAATGGTGCCATGGAGCCTTCAGTTCTGTGAGGTATTTCTCATAACGATGACGGCTCTTGTATATATAACAAAGCGTTACAGTGCGTCGAAGACTGTGGCATTCACGGGCGAGATGTTTCTTATAATCGGAATGGTGACGCAGTATCTCGATTTTCTCACGGCACCGCTTGTGACACTTGGACTTCCGCTTTGTGCAGTGCTTCTGATAAATGCGAAGGAGCTTGGCAGGGATTCAATAATAAAAAACTGGGCTGTACTTATTCATTCATGCATAACATGGGCAGTCGGATGGGCAGCAGGATGGGCAGCCAAGTGGATTGTCGGAACTGCAATTCTCAGACGCAATATAATTGAAGATGCGCTGAATCAGGCATCATTCAGGGTAAGCGGCAATGATACAAGCAAGGTAAGCAGAATTACGGCACTTGCCAAGAATATCTATTCCGCAATGCCATTTTCCAATGTGATTGGCAAAGGAGAAAAGGGCGCTATGATTCTTGTCGCAGCGTTGTATATTGCAGTGTTTGTGCTTATGGCTGTGCTTTGGATTAAGTACCGTAAAAAGACTGAATCAGCGGTATATCTGCCAATAGCAGCAACGGCGTTGCTGCCTGTAGCCTGGGTTATTGTTATGGGTCAGCATTCGCAGATACATTTCTTCTATACATACAGAATGTTTATTATTTCGTGGTTTGCACTTCTGACAGCATATGCAGGGTGCATTGACTGGAGGGCATTAAAATGTTCAATATCTGGAATGAAGAAGAACCGCTCATAAAGGAGCAGTATTCGAGAGATAATTACATTATTGCGGACTACAACGGTGAGGATGCCAAGCCATACTGTGTTATATACTTTTCAAGCAATGGGCTCTATTATCCTAATACAGAAGAGAATTTTGCAAAGTTCATGGCGGATGACAGATTTGAATGGCGCAGATATCATTTTCACAAAGCAAGACGTGAGATATATGTAAGGGATATATACAAACAGTGGTATATAAAGGGAATTAATTCGGAGATTTCATCGATAGATAAGATGATTGCATGGATTTCACAGAATGTTCCCAAAGGCTGTGATATAATAACGGTCGGTAATTCTGCCGGAGGTTATATGGCGGTTCTTGCAGCGTGTCTTCTCGGTGCAAGATATGCATATGATTTTTCGGGACAGTTCAATATAGAGGATGCGCTCGAAGGCGGTGAAGATAAGAATTCACTTTTTAAAAGAGAATTCCGGACATCAGACATATCTGCCGGAAGAGTATGCAATAACAGGGATTATCTTGATTTGAAAAAATATATCTATGCTTCTCCCGATCTGGATATTTTTTACTTCTATCCGGCTCTTTGTGAAGACGATAAAAAGCAGGCAGAATACATAGCTGACTGCGGTAATATACATCCATTTTTATTCAGGGATGACAAACACGGCGAAACAATGTATAATTTCAACCTGGACGATGTGTTTGCCATGGAACCGGAACAGATAATGGAGCTTTCGCGCAGGATACAGGGGAAGATTATCGGCCGGACTGCTTTTTCATTGTATGTCAGAGGTGCAGCAGGAACATTTGCGGCACTTTTTACCCAATTTCAAAAGAAGCTCTTTAAGAGGTAGTAATGAAGAAACTTACTGTTATAATTACATGTTTTAATAGAAAAGATTATACACTGCGCTGCATTAATTCGCTTAATGAGACTGCCGGGCTTTTGGCAGACTGGCGGTTTAATTATGTGGTGGTTGATGATAACAGCACGGACGGAACAGAAGATGCGCTTGTGGAATTATCCGCGGCCGCGAGGACGGATATCTGCGTCCTCAAAGGAAACGGTAATCTGTTTTACACCGGAGGAATGCGCAAGGGAATAGAATATGCCAAGGTACATTGTGCAGACTCAGACGGGTATCTCCTTGCCAATGATGATGTAAGGTTTGACAGCGTCAGTGTCAGCCATATGATTGCAGATATGGATGCTGCGGTACTTGTAGGTGCAACAAAAGATGACGATGGCAGATTCAGTTACGGTGGAATACGTTATGTAAAAGGGATAAAATATATCCCGGTAAAGCCGGAGGATGATGACAGGACATGTGATACTTTTAATGCTAACTGTGTCCTTGTGCCGGGAGATATCTTCAGGGCTTCACCTAATATGGACGAGGCATATAATCACAGCCTTGGAGATTTTGATTATGGTCTTCAGATAAAGAGGCTCGGTTACAGAGCAGAAGTCTACAGGATATATGCAGGTGTATGTAACAAGAACGATGTCAGAGGCACATGGAATGATACCACACTGCCGAGAAAGCTAAGACTTGCGAAAAAGGAAGGAATCAAAGGGCTTCCGCGAAGGGAATGGTATCATTTCCTTAGGAAGAACTTTGGGGTTGCAACGGCATTTACAAGGTCGTTGACACCATATATCAGAATATTACTCGGCAGATAAGCCGTATGGAGGAAATAATGTCAGAACAACGTATTGCAGTTTTAATACCATGTTACAATGAAAGCGTAACTATTAAGAAAGTAGTAGAAGATTACAAAAAGGTGCTTCCGGAGGCAGTTATCTATGTGTACGATAATAACTCAACAGATAACACGGCTGAACTTGCAAAAGAGGCAGGCGCTGAAGTAAGATATGAGCACAGGCAGGGCAAGGGTAATGTAATAAGAACAATGTTCAGGGATATAGATGCAGACTGCTATGTTATGATAGACGGTGACGATACTTATCCGGCTGATAACGCAAGAGAGCTTGTGGATGCCGTACTTAACGGTGAGGCGGATATGGTAATCGGTGACAGACTGTCATCAACATACTTTACAGAGAATAAGAGACCTTTCCACAATTCAGGCAATAAGATTGTAAGATGGTCGATTAATAAGCTTTTCCACAGCGATGTAACAGATATCATGACAGGATACAGAGCATTCAGCAGGCAGTTCGTTAAGAGCTATCCTGTATTGTCAAAGGGATTTGAGATTGAGACGGAGATGACTATACATTGTCTTGATAAGAACTTTAAGATTGTTGAGATACCTGTTTCATACCGTGACAGGCCTGAGGGAAGTGTATCAAAGCTTAACACTTTCAGTGATGGTGCAAAAGTGCTTAAGACAATCGGTACCTTGTTCAGAGATTACAAACCGCTTACATTCTTTTCAATAATAGCGCTTATATTTGCAGTTATCGGAATGATATTCTTTGTGCCGGTTCTCATTGATTATGCACAGACAGGAATGGTAGACAGATTTCCTACACTTTTTGTTGCCTGCATGTTGTTTATCGTTGCAGTCCTTATGTACGTTACGGGGCTTCTTCTTCATGTTATTAACAAGAAGCACAGACAGCTTTATGAGCTTTACCTGAATACTATAAAGTAAGATAGTAAAGATATGTTGCCCGAAAGTAATAAAGTCATAAGCAGCGCAAGCGTGCCTGCGTTGATTTGTTACTTTCGGGCAAATGTTTAATATAACTGATATACATTAGGTGCGGTTGTGAAGTCCTTCACGGTCACACCTTTTTCTTTGAGATGTTCTGCAAGTTCATAGGCAGGATATTCGGAATCCTGCATTATCCATGCAGGAGAATCAATGAATACGGTCGAAGCGCCTGTGTTATCATAGAATTCATCTGAGAATGACCAGTTGCCGTGATGCCCGGCCTGAATGCAGCCGCATCTGAGCTCACTGCCATACAGTTCTGTAAGAATATCTTCCATCTGGTATTTGATGTCTCCACAGAATATCATGCTGCTGCTGCCATAGCTTGCTTTGAATACGAGAGAGCTGTCATTGGTTATGTCGTTGGAGTTATCAAGAACATAACTGTCATATGCGTTGTATACCTTAATATGAAGACCGTACAGGTCAAGCTCCTCTCCACGGTTCAGGTGAGTTACATTGTCTGCATTCTTAGTGAGCTTTCGGTATTCCTCAAATACCGCCAGATCGTCCCATTTTTCACCGCGGTCTTTAACAACATCATAATCAACAGGGGAGTCATATATGCGGTCTATGGTAATACCATCAGGATTAGCATAAATGGCATTGAAAGCTCCGATGTGGTCCTGATGAGGATGTGTGAGAATCCATGCATCAACGTGGTTATTGTGCATCTTTATGGCATCACGGACGCGCGCCTCGTTGCCTGCCCATCCGCCGTCAACTATGAGAAAATGTCCGGCGCCGTCTTCAAGAGTATAGAAGCCTGCCTGGCCGCCCGTAAGGTCAGAGTACTGTGTGACCGTCCATCCGCTGTCCTTAGCTGCATTATGCATGACATATGCTGCGACACATGCAAAAATAATCATCATTACAAATATTGGCACTAAAAATATAATTCGTATTGCATTAATACTGAGCTTTTTTTCTTTCATAAACTTGACCTCTTTTCCATTGAATAGTATCATAAATAGATAGCGCGAAACAAGTAGCAATAACTTAAATTATAATAAAATATTGTCCGGCAATATAAGCCGGATCCGGATATATGGAGGTCCTGATGGGGAAGACACAATGGCTTGCTGACTTTGCAAGGTCAAGCTGGCAGACTAAGGTTATGAGAAAAATGCTGGATGCAGAAAAGTACGATGCACTCAGGCACAGCTTCTATGAGAAATCATACGGAAAGCCGATTCTCGACAGCGCAACGGTGAACAGACAGCTTCGTGAAAAGCTTAAGAATGGTGAACCGTTTGCAGTTACACGCAATGGCATGTGGGAGACAGGGATACTTGCCAAGATACAGCGGGATATTATGTGGAATAAGGACACGGCAGCAGGGATGGATGATGTATTCGCTGACAGGCGGGAGAGAGTGCGTTATTATAACATGACCTGTGAGCTGATGCAGTATGCAGACTATGTAGTTAACTGGTTCAGTATTAACATGGAGTCATATTTTAACAAGCAGTTTCTGAAGAAGAATCCCGGCATGCAGTTCTGTGAAGATAACGGAGTTTCCAACTTTCTTCTTAAAGATCCGGATTCATGGATATATGGCATTGAGGGTAAGAAAGTGCTTGTTGTCAGCCCGTTTGTCGAGTATATGGCGAAGCAGTATGAGAAGAGAAACCTGCTCTGGAATGGTATAAGAATACCCGAATTCGAGCTTCACACTGTTAAGGCATTATTCTGGTATGACGGCTATAAAGATCCAAGCTTCAAAAGCTGGTTTGAGGCGTTTGACTATCTGTATCTGGAATCCATGAAGCAGGATTTTGATATTGCACTTCTTGGATGTTCGACATTCTCGACACCGCTGGCACTTAAGTTCAGGGAGAGGGGAAAGCAGGCAGTACATGTCGGCGGGCCTTTGCAGCTTATGTTTGGAATTAAAGGTAAGCGCTGGGATGCATATTTTACGGATACTTATAATGAACATTGGATAGATCTGCCCGATGAGACCAAGGTTGGTAATGTCGACTCACTTGATATGACAGGCGGAAGCTACTGGTCGTAGCAGAATGCCTGCGGAATGGAGATTAGTATGAATATATTGCTTACATCAGCCGGAAGGCGAGGATATCTTGTTGAATTTTTTAAAAAGGCACTCGGTGGAAACGGGCTTGTGCATGCCGGCAACAGCTCACCGGTATCGCCTGCATTTTACTATGCGGACAGACATGTGGTTACGCCGCTGATATATGATGATGATTACATACCGTTTCTTAAGAGATACTGCAAAGAGAATGATATAAAGCTTATTGTTTCATTGTTTGATGTTGATCTTATGGTGCTTGCAAAGCATCGTGAAGAGTTTGCAGCGCAGGGCGTTACTGTTGTTGTGTCTGCACCTGAGGTAATAGACATATGCAATGACAAGTGGAATACATATGTATTCTGCAGGGATAACGGATTTAACGTGCCTGCTACATACAGGTCGCTTGAAGATGTTAAGAAAGCTCTTGCTGCCGGTACAATCAATTATCCGGTAATGATAAAGCCCAGATGGGGCATGGGCTCTATTGCAGTGTTTGAGGCGGATAATGAGCAGGAGCTTGATGTATTTGCAGAGAAGGTGCGCAGGGATATTTTTAATTCGTATTTAAAATATGAGTCGGCAGTTGATGAAGCTTCATGCGTGCTTTTTCAGGAGAAGCTCTGCGGACAGGAATACGGGCTTGATGTAATACATGACCTTAATGGAACACAGAAGCTTACGGTTGTGCGTAAGAAGCTTGCAATGCGTTCGGGAGAGACGGACTGCGCATCAGTTGTAAGATATCCGGAGGTTGAAGAGACAGGAACAAGGCTTGGAGAAGCACTTGGACATATCGGTAATCTTGACATGGATGTATTTGTGGTTGACAAAGTACCATATGTGCTTGAACTTAATGCGAGATTTGGCGGCGGTTATCCGTTCAGCCATTTTGCGGGGGTTGACCTTCCTAAGGCAATCGTAAAGTGGATAGATGGCGAAGATGCCTCAGAAGAGCTTACAATTAAGCAGTATGACAGGATTGCACAGAAAGATATAAGACTTATTGATATAACATTTGACGGGAGAGACTGATGAACACACCTTGCTATACGATTCACCTTGACATATTTGAGAAGAACTGCCGTGAGGTCATGGATGCATTTGAAGAGGCCTGGGGCGGCAGGGTCGAGTATGGGTATTCTGTTAAGACTAACCACGATGCGGGACTTATGAAGTATGCACATGCCAAGCTGGGGTGGTTTATTGAGACAGTATCGCCGGATGAGCTTGAACTGGCATTTAATCTTGGCTTTGATGCGGAGAATATTATATTTAACGGTCCATGCAAATGCAGCAAGCAGGATGCACTTATTAACGCAATCCGTGGTGGGGCGTATGTCAATCTTGACAACCTTGATGATGTGAGTTTTGTCTGCGGACATGTGTCGGATATAAGAGATGCATCAAGAATCGGAATACGTGTGAATTATAACCTTGAGGCGGAATGTCCGGGAGAGACAACGGCTGGAGAGAGTGTAAGCCGTTTTGGAATAGATGTGGAGAACAAAGACTTTGCGAGGGCTGTGGACATGCTCCGCAGTGCGGGTATAGAGCCTGCCGGACTTCATATGCATACAAGCACAAGGAGCCGCAGTGCAGCTGTATTTACTTCACTTGCACGCAAGGCTGCGCAGCTTGTTAATGATTACGGACTTAAGCTTCATTTTGTAGATATGGGCGGCGGATATTTTGGCGGACAGAAGGTTGAAGGTAAGCCGTCAATGGAGCAGTACGCTCAGGTCATAACGCGGGAACTTAAAAAGGCACTGAACCCGGAGATGACAACGCTTATTCTGGAGCCGGGTGCTTCGGTCATTGCAACCTCCGTAACATATGAGACATCAGTGCTTTCTGTGCGTGATATACGCGGAACAAAGATAGTTACGATGGACGGTACACTGCTTCATGTTAATCCGTTTATGGCACACCGCAACCAGCCTTACAGTACATCGCTTATTGCGGATTATGATGCAAGACCTGTAGACGAGCATCAGATAATATGCGGCTGCACATGTATGGAGAATGACAGGTTCGCAGATGAGCACAGTGTGCGCAGATTAGAGCCGGGGGATGTGCTTTCGTTCAGATTTGCCGGAGCATATACAATGGCATTTAACAGTAATTTTATAGTTAATCCTGCTGAGGTAAATTACGAGTTTTGATGCCGCCTTTCCACATACTTCTGTACTGTGAAGCGGTCATACCCTCAATTCTGCGGAATACTTTGTTGAAATAGCTGGCATCGGCAATTCCGCATTCTGAGGCAATCTCTTCAATGGAACTGTCGGAGAATCTCAGTTTTTCTTTGGCGGCGGATATGCGCCGTGTAAGAATATACTGGACTATAGTCATCTTGTATTCCTTTTTGAATGCATGTGACAGATAATATTTACTTATAAAGAACATAGAGGCAAGGTCATCAAGTGACAGCTTTTCGGTGTAATGATTGTCAATGTAGCTGATAACGGCGGCTAATTTGGCAGCAACGAAGGAGCTGTCATTTTCTTTTGCACTTACTCCCTGTGTTATTGAGTCAGTGAGAAGGTCGGTTATAATGCGTGTAACCATTATTGCGGAATCGGCGGTGTGTGTCTCACCAAGCTCAATCAGGCGCAGTATCCTGTCCGTTGCTGCAGATGTGTCATTAAGGCGGAACACACAGCTTTTACGTTCTGCAAAATATCTGTAATAGTAACCGGCAAGGGGACCGTTATAGTGTACCCACATAAGCTCCCACGGGTCGCTGTCACTGCTCATGTGTGAGTACTCGCCATGACAGTCTATAAGTATGCAGTCACCCGAATGGACATCGTGCGTCTCTCCGTTATATCGTATGACACCGCTTCCTGACAATATTATCATAAAAAGGTAGGAGTCAAGTCCGCGGCGTCTGCTCTCATGCGGCTTAAGGCTCTGAAGATAGCCTGCCTCCTGTGCATAGAACATGTTGCGCTTGGCAAAATCGTCGGGTGTTGTTATGACACGCCGCGTATTGGTTACTTCTGATTTGGTATATTTTTCAAAAAATGTTGCCATAATGCCCTCCGTATGGTGGCGTAATTATATGGAATACGTGTTGTATGTGTATAGCAAGATAATACTATTTTGCGGCAATATAGTCAATTGATTTTAGAGATATAATGGTCTATTCTAATACACGGCGCAGCAAAATGTGGCTATAATAATGAATCTGATTAATTATGGAGGATATAATGGAAAAGGATGCTAAGATATAC
>CAMBEF010000026.1 GCA_945865495.1 uncultured Bacteroides sp.
GATAATTATGAAACTGTAGATGCAAGAACTAATATAGTACCCGGAGGAGATATCCCATATTTTCGTATGGTAGCTTTTGGACAGGGGGGAATATGTTCACCAGTAGTTGCTACTAATTTGTGTTATTATTGGTACAGAAGGGATTCATCACATTTTTCTGGATTATACAGAGATTCATGGCAGAATGTGTGTAATATATTTATAGATTACATGGAGACAAATTTAGAGAGTGGAACAGATGAAAGCAACTTATATAATGCATATACATGGTATTTTAATGAAGCAGGAATTGGATATAATTTAAATTACTATACAGGAACACATGGAGGAATGGATATTGTTAATGAGGTAGATGAAGGGTATCCTGCACACTTAAATATGCATGATCACAAAGTATACGATTATCATTCAGTGCTAGCTGTTGGATATAATATGTATGAGTATGATGCCGGCGACAGTATATATATTAAGATTGTTGATGGCTGGGGAGAAAATGGTGTAGCACAACTCCCAAATCGTTATGTGTGGGGCGGATGTCATGGTACATGGAGTTATGTGTCATTCCGTCCATATGGATATTAAGGATAAGTTATACTGATAGCTTTTTAAACTAATGGTTGCTAAGGAGCGCGTTATGAAGAAAATAATAAAATATTCAATATTATCCCTAATCTTAGTATGCCTGATATGTGGAGCAGTTTATAAATTTGTTCCGTTTAATATTGCAAAGAGGTTGGGAATATATGATAACGAAGTGGCGTACATAGTGCCGTATAGTAGCGAATCAGTCAAAATATCAGGACAAGGGTGCGATGAAGTGGCTGCATTACTTAACGGACTCAAAGGAACTCCTTTTTCCAGAAAAGGAATCATAGGAGCGGCACCGGAACAATTTGTTAATATTGTGTATACGGATGGCAGCTATTCGCGGTGGCATATAGGCGGCGGCTGGGTAGCTGTAAATGCTGATGGCAAATGGAATGATTATAAGACTAAAGAGGATGATGTACTTGCCAGAATTAATGCTATTCTTGGGTACAGCAGATGATATAAAATACTACTATGAGCAAGATTGTTGACTGCTTGTATATTGTTTATAATAGCAATCAAAATATAAAAAGCTGCCGTCTAAAGACGGTAATCCGGTTGGACAGCAGCTTTTTTTGCAATATCTATAAGCCCAAATCTTTCTTATAGTCATAAAAATATACCACTTGGGAAGAAAAACGACCACTTGCGCAAAGTGTATTGTAAAAATAACAAAGTCGGTATATGGTATGAATTATAAAACAGTATTGCAATAGGAGGTGGAGGTGTTATGAAGAAGATATTAAAATATGTGATAATATCCCTAATCTTAGTATGCCTGATATGTGGAGCAGTTTATAAATTTGTTCCGTTTAATATTGCAAAGAGGTTGGGAATATATGATAACGAAGTGGCGTACATAGTGCCGTATAGTAGCGAATCAGTCAAAATATCAGGACAAGGGTGCGATGAAGTGGCTGCATTACTTAACGGACTCAAAGGAACTCCTTTTTCCAGAAAAGGAATCATAGGAGCGGCACCGGAACAATTTGTTAATATTGTGTATACGGATGGCAGCTATTCGCGGTGGCATATAGGCGGCGGCTGGGTAGCTGTAAATGCTGATGGCAAATGGAATGATTATAAGACTAAAGAGGATGATGTACTTGCCAGAATTAATGCTATTCTTGGGTACAGCAGATGATATAAAAATAATATGGAGGTGACCTGCCATGTATGGACAGTACGACAGCTCAGACGGAAGCATGGATGCCATGGGACTGAATGTGGACAAAAAAATGTATAAGAAATCAGGCATTGAGTTTCATGAGGAGGACGAAAAAGAAATTGATGCCAGAATGAAGGAAGAATTCGAGCAGAGCAAAAAGCGAAAGGGATTCCTGCAAAGAATATTTAAACATAAATAATAGTTAAAGAAAAATTGCTGTCCGAAGCATAAGCCGCGGGCAGCAATTTTTATTGAATACAGAACATTTACTTAGCAGTAATGCTTACAGAAAGCGGAAGCTGTGTTGAGGCATCAGAATTACCATGTCTTAAAACTGATATTAAGATCAACATTTGTGCTGATTCCGTTAACCTTACCGCTCTCACTGTACTGCCAGATGCTTATGTCATAAGGTATATATGGCGTCTGGTTGTAATCTGCGTACCACTTGTCATATGCAGTAAGTCTGCTTATATCGACAAGAGACGCAAATCCCTTGATGTTGGCATATATCATAGGCGTGTAGCCGGCTGCTTTGATACGTTCACAGAATGCGATAACTGCATCGGTAAGCTCACCCTGTGACAGATTTTCCTGACGGTAGGAGTCATTTACAATCTCTTCAACATCAATCACAACCGGATAATTAATCTTAAACGGCTTGAGCGTGTTAATTACAAAATCAGCCTCCTCCTCAGCTTCGGCAGTAGTTATTGCCTGTGAGAAGAAATATGCACCGACGTTAAGACCATTCTGTATGGCACCTGCCGCATTAGTCTTGAAGGCTTCATCTTCCTTGATGATACCAGTTCCGTAAGAGCGGTAGCCGACACGTAAGAAAGCGTATTCAATGCCGTCTGTCTTCACCTGGCTCCAGTCAATGTCACCCTGATACTTCGATACGTCAATTCCGCGGTGTGTCTGGATTGCAGCATCGCTGTAGTTCATGAAGCCTCTGTCATCCTTGGAGAATGCGGACAGATTGAGGTTGTGCATAGGAAGCGACTTATTGATATCAACAAAGACGTATCTGCCGTCATCAGCAAATACAATCTTATCAGTAAATGTCTTCTTGAGATATGATATTGTTGATGTGCCGTTAGAAAAATTCTCGCGCATGTTGTCAAGAACAGCCTGACGGCCCTGTGCCTCAGCAGCCTGAGCCATCTTATTGGCTACATCCATGGAATATGCCGGATTGGATATGCCGGCTTCAACATAAGCCTTCTGCTGTCTGCGGTATTTTATGTTAGCAGATACAGCGGCAATTATACTTACGACAGCGATAATTGTAACAACTGCGAGTATAAGAAGGTATCTGTACGGACTTGCCTTCTGACGCTTAGCCTTCTGCTGACGCTGCGGCTTAGGCTGGCGTGAAAGATTTTCCTGATTAATATTCTGTGTATTCATATTTTCACTTCTTTCGATTTGGTCTTTACGAACTTACATTCTTATACTAAAATAGTAAGCTGATATTGTCAATGAATATAAGGATGGAAAATATTTTGTTAAATTATACATTAGCGGCTGTAGCGGCAGCAGTTGCCATAGCCGTTGTTTTATTACTGATAAGAAGACACCTCCGGCGCGGGGAATGGGACGACATGGATGGCGGTGAGTTTGAGCTGTACTGTGCTGATCTTCTTGAAAAAAGCGGATTCACCGATGTAGAGGTTACGAAGGCAAGCCATGACTACGGTGTTGACATACTTGCCGAGAAGGACGGAGTATCATATGCGTTCCAATGCAAATGCTATACAGAGCCTGTAGGTATCAAGGCAGTTCAGGAGATATATGCGGGACGTGATTATTATGACTGCATGGTCGGTGTTGTCATGACAAACCAGTATTTTACGACGCCTGCAGTCAATGTTGCAAAGAAACTTAAGATTATGCTGTGGGACAGGGGATATCTTGAAGCAATGATGGACGAGCGGTAGTCATATTGCACAGCACATTTATAAAATATTGTAAATGTATAACAATATTTATTACACTTGCGAAAAATATATTCTGTAAAATAAAAAAGCTGTTGAAAGTTTGTTAATGTATAACAATCTTTTAACGGCTTTTTTGTGCGTAATTAAGCGGGTTTTTCTGTTGACTTTTGCCTGTGGCGATGATAAATTGTTAATCACAGCACAGCAGTTAATTCCTGCAGAGCTGTTCATTACGGTACTGGACTGCTTTGGCACGTTCGATTAAGTACTTGTATCTTTTTTGTTCTGAATTGAGCTGATAGATATAGCAGTCTATCAGGTCAGGTTCAACAGCATTTTCAAAGTTGGAATATGCTGTTTCGATAGCATTTTTTGTCATGGCAATTTCCTCAAGAAGATATTTTTCTTCGTAAGTAAGCGGTTTTTGTTTTGTTTTTTCTTTTCTGAACATAAGACCTGCTTTCATTAAGATTTCTTAAAGGTTTCGTTATAAGTAATTTTTACCATCATCTTAATTATAGTCACGGCTATAAGAATCTATACAGTTTATTATCAGATAATTCCAAATATGTTTTATCAGACAGTGGCAGCGCGCAGCAACGCTAAGCCACGGAAAGGAGGCCTGTCTGCAGATTTTTGGTATGGCAGCGGTGACAGCTGTTACTTTGGCGGCGGCAGCCTGCGATTATATTTCTTATAAGATTCCCAACAGACTTATGCTGTATGCGGCTTTTTCAATCGCGGGCGGAATAATTACAGAAGCAGTGTGGATGAATACATGCAGTCCGGGCATGATTGCTGATATTCCGGCAAGGATGATTGTAATGCTGATTATTCTGATTCCGGTATATCTCGTGCATGCGGTTGGTGCTGGTGATATCAAGCTTATGTGCGTTATGGCATCGGTTACGGGCGTTAAGAGGGCTTGTGTGATATTCGCTGTGGCACTGGTGATATCGGCGTTGTACGGAATTCCGGTTCTTATAAGAAGGAGGGGATGCGGTATGCACAGAATACATTTTTCGTATGCAATATTAGCGGCACTGATTATGAGCATATTAAGTACACAGATTATATGGTGAGAATTTTAAGGGAAAATGACATGAGGTGGAGAGAATAATGGAAAAAGTATGTGCGGTTTTTGATTATGATGAACAGTACGCAAGAAGACTTATGAATGCCATGAATTCACGTAAAGGTGTTAATTACAGGACAATTATGTTCACGGAGGAATCTGCACTCGGTGAATATATGGCAGACAGGCAGCTGCCTCTGCTTGTGGTTGGGGAAGAGGCAATGGAGCAGATTACGGACACACACAGAGTAAACAGGGTTGTTGTATTGCGGGAGGATTCAGGCACAGCAGGGACATACAGTAATGAAAAGGTCTCAGAGGTCTATAAGTATCAGCAGGCGGACTCGCTGATATATTCAATTGTCGGAGATGAAGTCTCAAGAATATATACATACGCTGATGACAGAAAGGTTATCGGAATATATTCACCAATACATTATGCAGGCAAGACATCATTTGCACTGGCACTTGCTTCTGCATGCGCCAAATCGCAGGAGCGTGTGCTATACGTGAATATGGAGGAATTCTCAGGACTGTCGGAACTTCTTCCTGACTGTGGTGAGGGAAATATGTCGGATGCACTCTATACATACAGGACTAACAGGGCAGCATTTGCCAATGCACTTGAGAAGATTGTCGGCAGGACAGGCGACGTATATTATATTCCGCCAATAAGATGCGCTGATGACATTACATGCCAGACGGCGGAGGAGTGGCAGGATTTTATAACAGATATAGCTTCAAGCGGGCTGTATGACACGATAATTCTGGACATAGGAACACTTGTAAGTGAGCCGTGGCGTGTGCTTGAGGTATGTACAAGAGCGATAATGCCTGTGCGCGAGGACTACATCTCAATGCAGAAGATAAATGATTTTGAGACTTATATGCTGTCAATGGGAAGAGAGCATATATGCGGAATTATAGAGAAAATGCTGCTGCCCAAGGATAACGGTATGGTGCTTGATAAGGGATATCTTGATGCAGCAGAGTACGGCACGCTTGGAAGACATGCAAGGGAGGTAGTTAAAAGCTGGCAGTGACAAAGATATCATTGGATAATAATTTGCAGTCAAAAGCACAGGATATGCTGAAGAACCGTGTCAGGGAAGAGATGAACCTTGGGGAGGACATGACGGACGAAGAGCTGCTCAGTCTGATTGACAACACAATGGGATATGTTGCATCACAGATTCCGCTTCCGGTTAATTCAAGGCTTGATATACGCAGAAATGTATTTAATTCAATGAGAAGATTCGGCGTACTGCAGGATCTGCTTGATGATGACACGATAACCGAGATTATGGTCAACGGGCAGGGACGGATTTTTATTGAGAGACAGGGCCGTATAAGCCTCAGCGGCAGATGCTTTGAGTCGCAGCAGGATCTCGAGGACGTAGCGCAGAGAATTGCCGCGTGGTCTAACAGAACTGTTAATGAAACGGAGCCGATTCTTGATACAAGACTTGCAGACGGTTCCCGTGTCAACATAGTACTTGATCCGATTGCGATTGAAGGGCCTGCAATAACTATAAGAAAGTTCTACGATACACCGATAACCATAGAACGGCTTATAGAGCTGGGCTCAATAACGAAGGAGGTGTCATGCTTCATGGAGTGTGCGGTAAAGGCAAGATATAACATATTTGTAAGTGGCGGAACGGGTTCCGGTAAGACAACCTTCCTTAATGCACTGTCCAATTATATACCTGCAGATGAGAGAATCATTACGATTGAAGATTCGGCAGAACTTCAGATACATGATGTGGACGGAAAACCACGCAATCTGATACGCCTTGAGACGCGCAATGCCAATATGGAAGGCAATAATGCAATAACAATAAGAGACCTGATTAAGTCCTGCCTGCGAATGCGTCCGGATCGTATAGTCGTGGGAGAGATAAGGGGTGCTGAGGCAATTGACATGCTTCAGGCAATGAATACCGGAATGGAAGGAAGTCTCTCCACAGGACACAGCAACAGTGCGACAGACATGCTTAACAGAATTGAGACAATGGTCCTTATGGGAATGGATATGCCTGTTCAGGCAATAAGAAGCCAGATCGGTTCGGCGATAGATATTATAGTACATCTTGGAAGGCTGCGTGACAAATCAAGGCGCGTGCTACAGATAGTCGAAGTAACGGGATACAAAGATGGTGAAATTGCGCTTAATCCGTTGTACCGATTTGAAGAAACGGGAGAGCAGGATGGCAGGGTATGCGGAAGACTGGTGAAGTGTGGATGCATGACTAATACAGATAAATTTATAGCTGCGGGGGTGAGAGATTGGGGACAGACGGAAAACTGCATGCGGGAATAGCATTTGGAAAGGACATTAGATTGTGGCTTAAGAGTCTTTTCATACCTGTTGCGGTGGGAATCATATTTTATAACTCGTTTCTTGCGGTTATTCTGCTGCTTCCACTGTGCGGGGTATATGTGAGAATTCAAAAAAGAGAGCTTGCAAAGCGGGAGGATGAGCGGCTTGCCGGTGCATTTAAAGACGGAATAATAGCAGTTTCATTCTCACTTAACGTAGGTTATTCAATTGAAAATGCATTCAGGGAAGCATACAAAGAGATGCAGATGTTATATGGAAGTGAAAGCAGGATAGCAAAAGAGTTCAGGATTATATGCAACAGAATGGCACAGAATGAGAATATTGAGGACATTCTTGAAGATTTTGCGGCCGAGAGCGGAGTGGAGGATATTCTGTATTTTGCCCAGGTATTCAGGTACGCCAAGAGAAGCGGAGGAGACCTTATGTCAATAATCCGTAATACAGCGTCAGTTATAAGGGATAAGAATGAGGTGGCTGAAGATATAAGGACAATAATAAGCGGACGGCGCATGGAGCAGATGGTAATGAATTTTGTGCCGTTTGGAATAATTGTATATCTGCGGCTTGCATCGCCTGAATTTATAGAGCCTCTGTATGGCAATGCCGCAGGGGTGGCAGTGATGACGGGGTGTCTTGCGGTATATGCATTGGCAATCGCGTTGGGGAGAAAGATAACGGATATAAAGGTATAGATGCATAGATATGCGTAACAGGGGGAGATTGTATGGATATCGGCGAATATATAGAGCACTGCACCGTTAAGTGTGAACGGTTTGCAAAAGAAAAGCTGGGAATTAATATTCAGCATGAATGGATGTACAGAATTATTGTAGTAGCCGGAGCCATTGTTATAACAGGATTTTTAAGTGTTGCAGCACTTTGTGCAGGAAAGAATACGAATATGGATAATGGGCGGATTACAAGACCGGGAGCAGGAGAAGGTGCGCTGAATCTGGACATACAGGCAATAGACGAGAATAGTGGGCAAAAACAGCAGATAGCTGTGGAAGTTCTACCAAGGCAGCCCACGTATGAGGAAGCTATGGACAGCTTTGCCGGTGCAGACAGCTTTGTGTCGGATAATATTGTGTCGGATAATGAGTCTTTACAGCATGTAAGCAGAGATCTTAATCTTATGACACAGATACCTGAATATGGAATAAATGTTGAATGGTATTCGTCAGATTACGATATCGTCGGATATGATGGAAGTGTCAATACGGATAGTATTGGCGGCACCGGAACCAATGTTGAACTTACAGCATTGATGACATGCGGAAGTTATAAATCTGAATACCGATATCAGATACACGTTGAGCAGCCGGATTTGAATGGGGAAGAAAGGCTGTGGAAATCAGTAAAGGCATCCGTCGATGCGGTACTTGAATCTGAAAAGCATTCTGATACTGTAAGCCTGCCGCAAAGTGTTGAAGGGCATTCCATACGTTATGAGGAGAATAGCGGAAATGCTGTTCCTGCAATAATTATGGCAGGTGTGCTGGCAGCGGCGGCGTTAATAGCAGGACGTGAACAGGGGAAACGCAAGGCGGTCAGGCTGAGGAATAAGCAGCTTCAATATGATTACACTGAGGTTGTGTCTAAGCTGACACTTCTTACGGGTGCGGGCATGTCGGTAAGGCGTGCATGGGAAAAGATTGCACTTGACTACAATAATAAGATGAAGGACATGCCAAAGGAAAAGTACCATGCGGTATATGAGGAGATGATGACGACGCTTCGTCAGATGCAGTCGGGAATGTCTGAGAATATGGCATATGCTGAGTTTGGACGAAGGTGCGGTATCAAGGAATACCGCAAACTCGGCACGCTTCTTGAACAGAATGTACGGAAAGGCACAAGAGGGCTTTCGGTGCTTCTTGAACAGGAATCAGCGGAAGCATTTGAACAGCGCAAGAATCTTGCAAAGCAGCTTGGAGAAGAGGCAGGAACAAAATTATTACTGCCAATGATACTTATGCTTGCAGTAGTTATGGTAATCGTAATGGTTCCTGCGATGATGTCTTTCAACTTCTGATGGAATAAGAATGGGGGAATATATATGGCAAAAAATATTATAACAAAGTTTGTGGAAGATGAGGATGGAATGGGTGTTGTTGAAATCATCCTTATAATCATTGAAATATTTATATTTAATATAAGTGTATATAACGTATCTATAGTTTAATTTATTAGGTATTAATTACAGTAAAAACATAATGATAATAATTGTATTTTGTATGGGATAAAGGAGCGTTGTAATGGAACATAAAGGAATATTAGATATCTTAAAGGAAGGATATGGATTTATTAGAGGAAATAATCCTGATGATGATATCTATGTTAGTAATGGTTTGGTTAAGAAGTATCAGCTTAGAACAGGAGACTGTATTGTTTGTAAAGCAGAGGATGGTAAAGGGAAGTTCAAAGCATTAACAGAAGTAATTACAGTGAATGGTTATTTACCAGATAAATGCTATAAGAGAAAAAGGTACGAGGATTTAACTCCAACATATCCAGTCCAAAGAATCCAATTATCAGGAACAGATTCTATGAATCTTGTCAATATTGTTTCGCCTATTGGAAAAGGACAAAGAGCATTGATAGTATCACCGCCTAAAGCTGGTAAAACTACAATGATGAAATCAATAGCAAAATGTATTGCTAAAGACTATACAGAAATGGATATCATTATTCTTCTCATAGATGAACGTCCTGAGGAAGTAACCGATATATCTGATGCGTTAATGCCTATCTCTAATCGAATAGAAATCAAATCATCAACATTTGACGAATCAGCAGCAAATCATATTAAAATCGCAGAGCAAACAATTGAATACGCTAAAAGAAAGGTAGAAATGGGGAAGGATGTAGTCATCTTACTCGATAGTATCACAAGGCTAACAAGGGCATATAACTTAGTATGTCAGCCATCAGGTAAAACATTGTCTGGAGGAATAGACCCAGTATCGCTTACATTCCCTAAGAAGTTTTTTGGAGCAGCAAGAAATCTAAAAGAAGGTGGTAGCTTAACAATTATAGCCACAGCATTAACTGAAACAGGAAGTAAGATGGACGATGTTGTATATGAAGAGTTTAAAGGGACTGGAAATATGGAGCTAACACTGAGCAGAGAACTACAAGAAAAAAGAATATTCCCTGCAATAGATATACAGAAATCAGGAACGAGAAGAGAAGACTTATTATTAACACCGAAAGAGATGAAAATGTCAACAGCTATAAGATGTAGCAGTAAGCCTATCTCCTGTTTATATTCGTGCAATTAAGAAATGAGCCACCAGTGTATTCTGATGGCTCAAATTGTTATTGAATGGATTTATCTATATGTTCTTTTAATGGAAGATGATTATAATGGTTTCTTTCTCTGAGCAAAATCAAACGTTTACTTATATCAGGTAAAAATACATTTCGTAATTCTTTATCATTAAATAGTTCATCCTTGTAAGCGATATCTGAAGGTGAGTTTATTACAAAATCAATAGGCTTTAATACTGTACAGAAATTCAACCTTGGATAATACGGCAAGTCTGATAAAAAGTAAGTTAAGTCTGATAATAACTCATTATCTGATATTAGAAGGTCTAATGCGGAAAGAATCTGTGAAGCATACGCAGGAACCTCATCATCATGGTTATACAATGAATTTGTATAACGTGATAGTTTTTCAACAGACGCATCAGATAATCCAAGAGCTTCTTGTGGAGTAGGTTTGAAATCATAATATTCATCAGAGTCACCTAATAGATAGTCAAAACTACAACCCAAACTCCATTGGAGCATTTTTAAATCCTGTAATGATATTCGGACTTCTTTGTCTGGATTTGTTTTTTGTTCCCAGTTTTGATAAGTACGCAGAACACTCATTTTATCAATGGATGGGAGGTCAAAGTGTTTTCTATAATCAATAAGCAAGTCAGATACTTCATTCTGAGTTAATCCTTTTAGCCTTCTCCAGTGACGTAATCTTTCTCCAAATGTATGACCAATATCTATAGGGGTTGATTTGTTATAGGATAATACAGGTATATTTGTTGTTGATATAGATTTTTTGTCACGAAGGTTGCAAAGTTTTGTGGCTATGGTTGTAGTGAAAATATCTAGCTGGCTTGGAATATCAATATCAATAGATTCTCCATCTAATATAGAATCTTCATCTGAAGAGCCATTTATGGGTTTTAAGACGGATATTGTATTGAAGTCTTCATCCTCTGCATCTTCTTCATAAAATACATGTGTTAGGAAATAACTCAAATAGCACAATAAATTGTCATCTGCCAAAATTGTATCCAATGATGAAAGTAATGCGTATGAATAGCATGCTGCTGAAGAAGAATTATCTCCATCATATCTTTTGTCCATAGAGGATAGTTTCTCAATGGATTTTATGCTTAAGCCAATTTGTTTTGCTATATCTTTTGTTGTCCTATGAGGCGTATCACATTCACAGAATAAAAAATCATAATCTACGTTAAGCAGATTCTTAAGTATTCTCAGATTATCAATTGAAAATACAGTATTAAAATCTGAATCATTACTTTCCCACTTACCATATAATTTAACAAGACTGTTAGTAGTCGATAGGGGAAGCTGCATAGCTTCTCTTGCTTTATATATGGAGAGGGCAACATCTCGCTGAGTGAGATTGTTAAGTTCTCTCCATTTCTTTAGTCTTGAACCAAATGATTTGTACTCGTCAAAAGAAAACTGAAAGTATTCATCACTTCTTGACCACAGTTCTTTTAATTCCACTTCACTTAATTCCATATAATCACATCCTTTAATAGTTTATAAATACGAAATAAGCGTACCACGATAAGAAATTAAAAACAATATTAATATTCTAAAAAGGTAGGGACTTTTCGTAAAAAGGACTCATATTTAATAGTAGAAGGGCAGAAAGGAGGACTTCTAAATTATGAGTAACAGTTCATTACCAGTGATGGTGATGACAATGGTAAAGAAGTATCTGTTACGAAAGCTCAATTATATGAGACAACCTAAAACTGAATATCATCTGAAAAGAGAATGCCTCAGAGCTTCGGTAACAAGAAATGAGGTGTTCAATGAAAGATAAAATATTGAGTTCAGGTATATGGCTTCAGCCAATTATTTTTATCGGAGCAATTATATTTTTCTACAATCAGAATCCTCGCTTTTTATCGTCCAGTCAGAATGTATTGTTCTTATTCTTAGGTTCATTTATTCCTACACTTTTCATAATGATGGAAAACATGGGAACGCCAAGAGAACAGGATGCAATAACTGGTAAAGAAAAAGCAATGTATCCACCAGTACCTAAGCAGATGCTATTTAAGCAACCCACAGGTATTGTATTCGGAAAACATAAAGGAAAGTACGTTTGTAGAGATATAAATGCCGATGGTCATGTATTTTTGATAGGTGGTTCAGGTTCAGGTAAATCAAGTTGTCATGTAATTCCATCTCTTTTAGCTAATCCTACAGCAAGAATTTTTGCGGTGGATATAAAGGGAGAGTTGAGCTTCAAATCAGCTAAATATGCGGATGAGCATGTGCTTATATTTAATCCGCAAGATAGAAGTAAGTATGGATATAATCCGTTTTTCGCACTGAATGAGAACAGTAGCAGCCAAAAAATATTAGAGGTTATGCAAACAATTGTGTATTCCCTGATATCAATGCCTGCAGGTCTTAAAGACCCATTCTGGAAGAACTCAGCAAGAAACTTACTTTTAGGACTGCTTATCTATTATTACAAAAGTGGAATCGTAGATTTTGTTGGTGTTATTGATGAAATCCTTAGTAAGCCAATAAAGGATTCTATAAATGAAGTGATGGAAAAAGCAAATAAAAAGTCAGCTGAATACAGATACATCAATCAGTTCTCTTCAATGGAGGATGAAACACTCGGTGGCATTATAGCCGAAATGAATAACCACATCGTTATTTTTGCCAATGACCAAGATGTTCGATTTGCTTTTAAAGACAATGGATGCAAGATAAATCCTCATTACATAGAGGAAGGATATTCCATCTATTTGTCTATACGAGAGGAAAAGCTGTCAGCTTATTACGATGTTATGCAGTTGATAATCAATCAGACTCTTGCAGAACTGGAGAAACGACCTGAAGAGTCTGAGCCTGTGATTTTTGTAATTGATGAGCTACCTCGTATCTTATCAGCAGGTAAGCTTGATAGATTACTTGACGGAGCAAGGACATTAAGAAGTAGGCGTGTAGTTTTATTTTTGATTACTCAGTCAACTGAAGCTTTGATGTCAGCATTTACTGAAAATGAAGTAGCGGATTTGATATCAAACTGTCCTTACATAATTGTTTTGTCAGCAAGTTCATCAAAGACTCAAAAATCAGTATGTAGCTGGTGTGGTAAATACAAGGCTCGTAAGCAAAGTTGGAACGGAAGCGGTAATGACAGAAAGGTATCAGTCTCATTTGAGGAGAAAGATATTGTCGAACCATCAGAACTTATGACATTAGCAAATTCTGGTGAAGCAATAATCATCAGTCCTTGGGGGTACAACAGGGTTACAAAGGTACCGTACTATTCAGATAAGATTCTGAAGCCTATTTCAGATGAAATTATCAAGTACAACAAATCAATTAGCAAAATGTAAAGAGGCATTCCTACACTGTGGTGGTAATTGCTGCAGTGTAGATGGATGACCTATATGAAAGGATTAAAGAAATGGATACAAAACAGATTGCCTTAAAAACAGGCGTTGTTATCGTTCCTGAAGACTTCATTGTTATTGAAGAAACAAGAACAGATAACTCAGATTATGCAGGTGTAATTGCAGAAAGACAGGGTACTCTCCCACATTATGTTGTTCTTTCTGATAAACCAATTGGTTCAATTACAGCGATTGAAGAGGATGCTATCTATGAAGAATGCAGCACAATTTATCCTGAAATAGGAGAGGTTCTTAATCAGGAAGTAGAAGCTTCTTTTGATGAAGATGGCAACTTAGAGAACTCACAGGATTGGCTCTCATCAGTAAGATTAGGATTATTTGGTATTCCTGATAAGAAACAAGGTGAAGAACTATTTTGTGGAACAGCTATTTATAGGGAGGCGTAATTATGGATTACGAACAGTTTGTGGCAGATTTTACTGCCGAGTTACAACAGAATATGGAACAGGAAAATGTTGAATTAAGAAGGGGAACCTTCAGAAAAGTAAATGAGGAACTTGATGGTATTTCTATCAAGTATCCTGATTCACCTGTGGCACCTACCATTTACTTAGATGATAAGTATCAGATGGTTGAAGATGGCAGCTATACCGTAGAGCAGGTGGCAGAAAGAACCGCCATGCAGCTTAAGAGTATACGTGAAGATGCTCCTGAAGTACCTATGCTTACAGAGGAATCAGCAAGACAGAATCTTTATTGTGTAGTTATAAATGCTGCAGAGAATGAAGAAATGCTTCGTAATGTTCCTCATGAACGTTTAGAAGATTTGGCTGTGATTCCAAGATTTAAAGTTCGTGAAGATGCAAGCTTTATTGTATCTAACGATTTGTGTAGCAATCTTAAGATGACATCAGAGGAAGTAATGGAAGCAGCTCATGCTAATACCAATAAACAGGAATTTGAATGTCAGAACATGACCGAAGTAATGCGTGGGATTATGAAGGAACAGGGAATGCCTGAAGAGTATATTGATGAACTTATTCAGATGCAGGGTCAGGACTGTCCTATGTACGTCATGTCAAATGAAAGCCGTGTTGAGGGTGCTGTTGCATTAACTTCAACATCAGCTATGGAATCAGCTTATGAAAAGATTAAAGAAGACCATCCTGATATGGAAAATCTTTATGTTCTTGGTAGTAGCAGACATGAGCTTATCTTGATACCTGATGATGCAGTTGATAACGTGGAAGATTTAAAAGCTATCCATAAAGAAGTGCAGGATACAGAGTTATCACAGGCAGATAAGTTAACAGAGCATATCTATAAATTTGATGCTCAGACAAAGCAGCTTTCAATTGCAGATGCTCCTGCATTAACAGAGAGTGCTTCAGAAGTAATGGAAGTAGTTAAGTCACATGGAAGAAGCCATTAGGAGGGTGGATATTATGGAAAAGCATATAACAGAGTACAAGGAGCTTTATGCGACCTTTATGAGAATCAAAGACAATAAGCCTCAGCAGGAATATTCAGTTCCTGCTGAAGGAAAGGATAAGGTGAAGAGGGATGGAAAAGCAAACAGATAAGGTTAAAGAGATTACAGACCAGTTGGAACAAGGCATAAAAGATTTATTTGAAAGTCAGAAATATGCTGACTATTTAAGAACTATGTCAAAACTCCACAATTATAGTTTTAATAATTCTTTACTGATTGCAATGCAAAAGCCAGACGCAACAATGGTTGCAGGTTATACTTCTTGGCAGGCAAATTTTCACCGTAATGTTATGAAGGGGGAGCAGGGAATAAAAATCCTTGCTCCTTCTCCATATAAAGTCAGTAAAGATGTTGAAAAGATAGACCCAAACACACAGCAACCAGTAATTGGTAAAGATGGTCAGCCTGTAAGAGAAAGGGTTCAGGTTACTATACCAGCATACAAAATTACAACAGTTTTCGATGTTTCTCAGACACAGGGGGAACCTATTCCTGAAATTTCTAAAGTTTTAACAGATGATGTTAAGGATTACGAGAGATTCTTTAAAGCAATTCAGGAAGTATCTCCTGTACCTATAGAGTTTAGAAATATTGAAAGTGGTGCTAATGGATATTATCACTTGGAAGACAAGGTAATTGCTATCAAAGAGGGTATGAGTCAGGCACAGACACTCAAAACTGCTATTCATGAGCTTTCACATGCAATGCTTCATGATAAAGATTCTGGAATTGAAAAAGACAGTCAGCTTGATAGAAGAACAAAGGAAGTTCAAGCAGAGTCAGTAGCATATACAGTATGTTGCCATTATGGACTTGATACATCTGATTATAGCTTTGGTTATATTGCTGGATGGAGTTCCGATAAGGAGCTTGATGAGCTTAAGAATAGCATGAATACGATTCGTAGCACAGCATCAGAGATTATCAAAGGAATTGATGAGAAGCTCATTAGAGCAGAGCAGGAAGAAAAGGTTGAAACACTTGCTGCAGAAATAAATCAATTTGTAAAAGATTATGACCACTATGGATATATGGATGCAGTTGATGACCCTGAAAAGCATATTGAAGATATTAAGACTGATATTAAATCAGGAAAAGTAGAACATCTTCAAGAATGGTTTAAATCAGTTATAGAAGAAAAGGAGCCAGCAGACATGTACGAGCAGGCAAAAGATATTATGGAACGCTTAAGTGAATACTCAAAAGTAAAACCTGCAGAGCATATTGCTGAAAAAACTGCTTCGATAAGTGAAGCAGTTGAAATGAAGGATGTGGTGAAGCATCACCACAGGAGTCATTAGGGTGATGTCAGTTTGGCATCACCTATTTTTATACATTGATGTCAGATTGATTTCACAGAAAGCGAGGTTACGAAATGGATAAAAATAACGATTTGACTGAATTGCAGAAAAAGCATCAGGAGCAAATGAAGGAAAAGCGTGATGCGGTTAAGCAGCGTAAGGCACGTACGCATCGCTTAATCGTAAGAGGAGCAATAGCGGAAAATGCGATAGACGGGGCATTGGAT
>CAMBEF010000027.1 GCA_945865495.1 uncultured Bacteroides sp.
ATAAGAGGTGACTGTGTTGAATGGAAACCTGATATAGCACCGCAGGCAACCGTTATGAACATGAAGCTCCATACAGGAGTTCCCTTTGGATGCATGTTGTAGAAATGAGACCATATCTCAGGTATTGTAAATTCCGGATGAATGAATATACCGAATATAACACCTACAGCCATAATGATAAGGCAGATACCAAACAAAGGATATATACGTCCGATAATCTTATCAATTGAGATAAATGTTGCAATGAAGTAGTAAGCAAGTATTATCCAGAGCCACATCTCTGAACTTGTTAATGCTCCTGTAACTCCGCCTTTCTTAAGAAGAGTAACTATAAGTCCTGCAGGTCCGACAGCGAATACTGTACCAACCATAACAAGAAGTGCAACGCTGAATACACGCATTACATTCTTCATTACTCCTCCAAGATAGATACCACATACCTCAGAGATAGATGCACCATCATTACGTTCTGAAAGCATACCTGAGAAGTAATCATGCACACCACCTGCAAATATCGTACCAAATGTAATCCATAAGAATACTACAGGTCCCCAAAGTGCACCCTGCATTGCACCAAATATTGGTCCAAGGCCTGCGATGTTAAGCAGCTGTACAAGGAACAGCTTCCACTTTGGCATTACTACATAGTCTACGCCATCATTAATTCTTACTGCGGGAGTCTCTCTGTCATCAGGTGCGAATGTATTTTCTACAATCTTACCATAGACAAAATACCCTCCAATAAGTAAAGCAAGACAAATAAAGAAACTAATCATAAAAAACACCTCCGATCGAGTATTTTATTTATGCACACATTATAGTACAATTGTTAAAATTTTCAATACTTTTTCTAAAATTTTTGGTGGTTTTTGTGACTTATTTCAGCATTTGTCCTGCTATACATATTTAATATATACAATTATATATCAAATGCATCATGTATCTTGCAATTATCGTCCAATCAGGCATCTTATACTTCAAATTTGTAGCCCATGCCCCAGATTGTTTTAATATATTCTCCCTTCTCTCCCATCTTCTTACGGAGTTTTTTAACATGTGTATCTATAGTTCTCGCATCTCCAAAATAATCATAATTCCACACATTATTAAGAATTTTCTCTCTTGAAAGTGCGATTCCCTTATTATCTATAAAATACTCAAGCAGCTCAAATTCCTTGAAACTCAGGTCAATCTCCTGACCGTCTATCTTAACTACATGTGCCGACTTATCCATCTCAATTCCGCCAATCTCAATAATCTCCCCGGCATCCTTGGAATATACTCTTCGTATTATTGCATCAACTCTTGCTGTAAGAATCTTAGGGCTGAATGGCTTTGATATATATTCATCGACTCCAAGTTCAAATCCCTGAAGTTCATCACGTTCCTCCCCTTTTGCAGTAAGCATTATTATAGGCACTTTTGAATTGCGCCTTATCTCTGCGCATACTTCCCATCCATCCATCTTAGGCATCATTACATCAAGTATTATAAGTGCAATATCTTTGTCTTCGTAAAATATATCAAGTGCTTCCTCTCCGTCCCCGGCCTCTATGACATCATAATTATTTCTTGCAAGGAAATCATGAACAAGCTTCCTCATTCTGCTCTCGTCATCCACAACAAGTATCTTCATCTTATCCATATCCAACTCCATTCCAAATCTGTTTATATTGCTATATATCTTGAAGTTTACTTCATATTATTGTCAGAAATGTGAAGTTCCTTCTCTTTTTGTTCAATTACTTTCTGTCTCTGGTCAAGCTCCTCCTGCCATGATGAATATTTGTCCTGAAGCTTGGTCTCATAATTAAGGATATTAGGGTTGGAGCTTGTCGCCGTTATAGCAATCATAATAATTATAATAATAACAAGCGCAACATTAATTATTACCGACTTGTTAAAACGGTTCTTATACCTGAACACTTCCCGCTGAAGTTCCTTAACTTTTCCTCTGCTGCTAAGTGCTTCCCTTCTGTCATCCATCGCCTGCTGCGTCTCAACATTAATCGGTATCGGTCTTATCTGTCCATTAGGCACAGCCTTGCTTTTGTAAAGCTGCTGCTGCAGCTTCTTGACATAATCCATCCCGACAGGTGACCTGAACAATTGCTTATCCAGTATATTATTATAAAGTCTGTATACCTGCCCTATATCATTATAATCAGCCTTTGATGAAAGATACTTTATTGCCTCAAGTTCTTCCTTTGCAGCATCAGCCTCTTCTTTCATCTCGAATGTATATCCGCCAACTACAAATCCCTTTGAATTCTGTTTAACATCCGTGTTTCCCATAGCTGTACCCTCCATACGACAATACGACATTACATTCATCACGCATAATCAATTATACAAAAATACCGGGCAAATTAGCGCCTGCAGACCATCCTTTTGGTCATGCATCCGTTGTCTTCGCCCGGTCTCCCACAAATGAACAACAGCCTGCTAAGACTGCCTAACCCCTTTGGTTATTCTATTGTTCTTTTGTAAGTACAATTTTAACATTTTTCAGGAGTAAAATCAATGCTCATTTGTGCAGTTTTTATAAATTAAGTATTAATTAAACAGTAATTTTGTGGAAAGTCTTCTTACCCTTCTTAAGCACAAGACCCTCGCCTGCAAATCTGTCCTTTGCAATTACCGCATTGATGTCTGCAATCTTCTCTCCGTCAAGAGTAATACCGCCCTGCTCAACCGCTCTTCTTGCTTCTGAACGTGATGCAACAATTCCTGTCTTGTGAACAAGCGTAACGATATTAATTGCGCCGTCCTCAAAGTCAGCATCCTCAAGCTTTGTTGAAGGCATATTTGATGTATCTTTGCCGCCTGCAAACAGTGCTTTTGCAGCAGCATCTGCCTTCTGTGCCTCTTCCTCTCCGTGTACAAGCTTTGTGAGCTCATATGCAAGAATCTCCTTAGCCTTGTTAAGCTGTGCGCCTTCCCAGCTCTCCATCTTCTCAATCTCCTCAAGAGGAAGGAATGTAAGCATCTTAAGACATTTGATTACATCGGCATCGGCTACATTTCTCCAGTACTGATAGAACTCGTAAGGTGCTGTCTTATTGGCATCAAGCCATACCGCACCTGACTGTGTCTTACCCATCTTCTTGCCCTCTGAGTTGAGAAGAAGATTGATTGTCATTGCATATGTGTCTTTGCCGAGCTTTCTTCTGATAAGCTCTGTTCCGCCAAGCATATTGCTCCACTGGTCATCTCCGCCGAACTCCATATTACATCCGTACTTCTGGTACAGCATATAGAAATCGTAGCTCTGCATTATCATATAGTTGAACTCAAGGAAGCTTAAGCCTCTCTCCATTCTCTGCTTATAACATTCTGCCGTAAGCATTCTGTTTACGCTGAAATGTGGTCCCACCTCGCGGAGCACATCAACATAGTTAAGGTTCATAAGCCAGTCTGCGTTATTTACAAGAAGCGCCTTGCCGTCTGAAAAATCAATAAATCTTGCCATCTGCTTCTTAAAGCACTCAACATTGTGGTTGATTGTCTCAACCGTCATCATCTGACGCATATCAGTACGTCCCGAAGGGTCACCTATCATGGCCGTACCTCCGCCAATCAGTGCTATCGGCTTATTGCCTGCCATCTGAAGTCTCTTCATCAGGCAGAGTGCCATAAAGTGTCCTACATGAAGGCTGTCCGCCGTAGGGTCAAAGCCAATGTAGAATGTTGCCTTACCGTTATTGATAAGTTCCTTAATCTCATCCTCATCTGTTACCTGCGCGATAAGTCCGCGCGCTACAAGTTCATCATAGATTGTCATGTCTTAGTCCTCTTCCTTTTTAATTCTAAAAAGAGCCCTATCCAAAAGGACGAGGGCTCTTCCCGTGTTACCACCTTTATTCACATACAGCTCACGCTGCATATCTTATCAAGTATTGATTGATGTACATTCATACTCAAAGCAGGTTAACGTCTGCCATTCCGTCACTGCCTAGTTGGCTATTGGTAATCATTATATATTGATACCACCGTTATTGCCGGTCATCATTATCAGCTGTCATCCAATACCGTTCAGCAATGCTGCTCGGGGAGGTATTCATTCCGTACTTTCACTGTGCCTCTCATCAACCGGCTGCTTTCTGTTGCTTCCGATGCGAAATTACTTATTCCCTTCATTGCATTTGTTTATTCAGATATTTTGCATTATACATAATAGGGCTGATTTCGTCAATAGGTTTTTACAGATGGTCAGCCTCATTTTCCTTCTCATCTGATCTGCGCAGCAGATATTTCCTCGTTGCAAACAGACATGCAATTGCAACCACACTTATAAGTGTCTCAACAGGTGAATAATGCTCAACTATCATCTGACGTGCCGTTGCAAACAGAAGTACCTCGATAACAGAGCTTGCTGTATGTCTGCAAAGCATCTTAATAAACTCCGTCGCAACCGCAAGCATAAGAAGCCTGTTAAGGAAATATCCGAGTGCATCAGCATTATTCCACGAAATGTCCGGATTAATGAGATCCATTGCAACACGTGCAACTCCAAGTGCAATAATAATAAATATTATAAGTGATATTACTATCTCTGCAATATACGAAAAATTATATATTCTGTCCTGTATTTTTTTACGCATGGCAATCCTCCGTTCATATATTAAGTATTCGTATCATTATGCTTTCTTATTCGTGCCGCAGCAGCCATTACAACAAGGATTGCCGCAAGCCCTCCTGAAGTATCTATCAGAACATCTGTAAACTGTCCGCTCCTTCCCGGAATAAACAGCTGATGTATCTCATCTGAGGACGCATATAAAAATGTTACCGCAAGCCCCATAACATACAGCATTGCGCCCCGCTGCCCCCATGCATAAAAGCCAATCAGCACAAAACAGGTAAATACCGCATACTCTGTCATATGTGCGCATTTTCTTATCGGGAACTGTAAATCCTCTATCATCCTCTGCCGTTCATAATCATCCTCCGGCGAAACTATATTAACTTTTTCAGCAGTCAGGACAATGCATTCAGCCACACGGTTACTCAGCCCCTGTGATTCATTGCCGTCCTGTCCCGAAAAGCTGCCAATCATGACTGCCATTACTATTGCAGGAATCCATGCTGCAATTCTGATTAACCACTTCATATATATCCCCATCCCACAGGCATAATCCGGCTGCAGTCAAATCTGCAATCCGGTCCTCTGCCCGCGTAAAAAAATGTGCATAAAACATGTATCTGCATGCTTTATGCACATTCTGTATCGTTATACCGGTCAGATATTATACTGACTGTACTCTTATCATGTTAGTAAGACCGCGTCTTGAAGATGTAGGTGATGTAGCAACACCGCCTGTCATAACTACTGTATCGCCCTCTTCAATGTAACCAGCATTCTCAGCAACATCAATTGCATGCTGGAAAATCATGTCTGATGAACGTTCCTGAGCAGTCTTAAGCGGACGTACACCCCAGTAAAGCTGCATCTTACGAAGTACATCCTCACTAGGTGATGCACCGATGATTGTCTGTGCAGGCTTAAGCTTTGAGATAAGTCTTGCTGTGAAGCCTGACATTGTAGGACAGATAATTGCCTTAGCATTAAGGCTTGCTGCCGTACTTACTGCTGCATTGCTGACAGCGCTTGAGATTCCTCTTCTGCTGTGAAGCTTTGCATTCTCAAGAAGATGGAGGTCAAGATGCTGCTCTGTTGTCTCAGCAACCTGTGCCATCATCTTAACAGCCTCAAGAGGATACTTACCCTGAGCAGTCTCACCTGAAAGCATTACTGCATCTGTTCCGTCATAGATAGCATTGGCAACATCAGTAACCTCAGCTCTTGTAGGACGTGGATTACGCATCATTGAGTCAAGCATCTGTGTAGCTGTGATAACAGGCTTATAAGCTGCGTTACACTTCTTAATAATCATCTTCTGGATATGAGGAACATCCTGTGCAGGAATCTCAACACCCATATCACCACGGGCAACCATGATGCCATCGCTAACCTTGATAATCTCATCGATATTGGCAATACCCTCTGCATTCTCAATCTTGGCAATTACAGGAATGTCACAGTCATGTGACCAGAGAATTTCCTTAATCTCCTGAATACATGCAGCATTACGAACAAATGATGCTGCGATGAAATCATAACCCTGCTCGATTGCAAATAAGATATCATCCTTATCCTTATCTGTGATAGCAGGAAGGCGTATGCTTACGTTAGGTACGTTAACACCCTTCTTCTGTCCGAGAAGTCCGCCATTTATAACCTTACATACAATATCTGTTCCGTTAACTACTTCCTCAACATGGAGTTCGATAAGACCATCATCAATAAGTATTACGTTGCCCTTGCTTACATCAGCAGGAAGACCCGAATAAGTAATAGATACTTCATTCTCATTACCGACAATATTTCTTGTTGTAAGTGTGAACTTCTGACCATCCTTGATATCAAGCTTAATATCATCCTTAAGGACACCTGTACGGATCTCAGGTCCCTTTGTATCAAGAAGCATAGCGATTGGAATTCCAAGCTCGTCTCTTACGCTCTTGATTATGTCCACTCTGCCCTTCTGCTCCTCATGATCACCGTGTGAAAAATTGAATCTTGCGATATCCATTCCGGCAAGAGCCATCTGCTTAACAAGCTCTCTGTCATTGGTGTTCGGACCCATTGTACAAATGATCTTTGTCTTTTTCATGTTATATAATTCCTCCAAACAGATATAATTTCTTGTAATTTGTAACATATTTAGAACATACCAAATACTTATATATGTTATACGTTGAATACGTTCCCTGTCAACTCATTTTTGAAAAAATTTGCTGATTATAAACCGATTTTCTAATTATTGCCATTCCTGACATGCACATGTGTGTAAAGATGGTCACTGCAATACTCGTAATTGCCATCGCACTTTGAGCAGAATCTGAACTCTAGATTCGGCGCATCCAGCTCGGTTCTGTGACATACCGCACAGTAGTGCCTTGCCTTCACCGGATTTATCTTCTCAAATCTTCCGTTCTGACTGTCACCTGCCGTACCCTGTCCCTGCTGTACCTTCATTGCCTTGCGGAAGGCCTTCTGTCCTCTTGTTCTTGATGACTTTCTTGTCATAAGCCAGAATACAAGGAAATTAAGCATCGAAACAAGTGCTGCCGTTGCATTCACATAAGCGCTGCTGCATATTGATGCAAATGTTGACGAATACGGCAGAAGTCCGAGTGAAACAAACCCGCGCAGCAGCGACTGTGCCAATGCCGGACTCGTCTGTGCAAGCACTCCGAGAAGCGGTGACAGATATCCTATGATAATCGTAAGCCCGATGTATATTCCGTCAAAATACGCCAGCCACTTTATCTTTATCGGAATTATAAAGAACAAAAGTACCTGTGTATCCGGAGCTATCATTGCAAATGCCATAAAAAGCGCAAGATTGATATAATATGTGCTCAATGTAAGATTAACACCGAATATAAGGTATATAATGATTGCCGCAGCCACATTAAGAAGTACACCCATAAAGAAATATAAATTAAATCTGAATGAACCCCATACATTCTCAAGTACGGTTCCTATCATGTAGTACATATACAGTGAGAAGAATATCCAGAAAAAGCTTGTCGACGGCGGCTGAATGATAAATGTTACTATACGCCATATCTGTCCGTGAAGTATTGCCTGTGCATTAAGTGAAAGATATGCATCATATACATTAGGGAAGAATACCTCAAGGATAAAGCCGAATGCATAAAGCGCAATTATATAATACATCAGGTTCTTTATTGCATACCTGCCGTATTTGCGTTCCAGTTTGTCAAACCAATTCATACTGTTATTGTCTCCCATTTATAAAATAATAGTCATTTTAATATTATACGACCTGCATGCTGCTACGTCAATAAAGGTCAGGCAGGCAATAATTCCAAAATTTCAATAAACTAATAAACATTTGATAAACATTCGACTTTAACTTGCTAATTTCGACACTGCGTAATATAATTAGAAAGATTGCATAAATCAGGATTTTGTTTCCTATTTATTATGGGAGGTTATTTAATGAATTCAAGCAGCAAAACATACAGACTCGGTATTGACATCGGTTCAACTACCGTCAAGATTGCCGTAATTGATGAAGCTAACAACATTATATTCTCTGATTATGAGAGACATTTTGCCAATATTCAGGAGACCCTTCAGGGGCTTCTTACCAAAGCAGTAAATGAGCTTGGTGAATTTGACGTATATCCTGTAATTACAGGTTCAGGCGGACTCACCCTCGCCAAGCATCTTGAAGTACCTTTCACGCAGGAGGTCGTTGCAGTATCTACTGCACTGCAGGACTATGCTCCGCAGACAGATGTAGCCATAGAGCTTGGCGGTGAGGATGCCAAGATTATATATTTCACTAACGGAATTGACCAGCGTATGAATGGTATCTGTGCGGGTGGTACAGGCTCCTTCATCGACCAGATGGCTTCTCTTCTTCAGACTGATGCAAGCGGTCTTAATGAGTATGCCAAGAACTATAAGTCAATATATCCTATCGCCGCAAGATGCGGTGTATTTGCCAAATCAGACATACAGCCGCTCATCAATGACGGTGCTACCAAGGAAGACCTTGCAGCATCTATATTCCAGGCTGTAGTCAACCAGACTATAAGCGGTCTTGCATGCGGTAAGCCAATCAGGGGCAATGTTGCATTTCTTGGCGGTCCACTGCATTTCCTTTCAGAGCTTAAGGCTGCATTTGTAAGGACACTTTCACTTACACCTGAGCAGACAATAGCTCCTGACCATTCACATCTTTTTGCAGCCGTTGGTTCTGCCATGAATTATAAGGAGGACGTATGCGTTCCCGTAGAATCAATAATAAAGAAGCTCGCCGGAAAGATTAAGATGGATTTTGAGGTTGCCCGTATGGAGCCTCTCTTTGAAAATGAAATCGACTATGCAGACTTTACTGCAAGACACAACGTACATAAGGTTAAGACAGGTGACCTTGCCACATACGAAGGCAACTGCTATCTCGGTATCGATGCAGGTTCAACAACAACCAAGGTTGCACTTGTCGCTGAGAACGGAGATCTTCTCTACTCATTCTACAGCAGTAATAACGGTAATCCTCTTGCCACAACAATAAAGGCTATCAAGGATATTTACAGTAAGCTTCCTCCGCGCGCCAAGATTGTTCAGTCATGTTCAACAGGCTACGGTGAAGCGCTTATTAAGGCTGCCCTTCTTCTTGATGAAGGCGAGGTTGAGACTGTTTCACATTACTATGCAGCAGCATTCTTTGACCCTGATGTTGACTGTATCATAGATATCGGCGGTCAGGATATGAAATGTATCAAGATAAAGAACCAGACTGTAGACAGCGTCCAGCTTAACGAAGCATGTTCTTCAGGATGTGGTTCATTTATAGAGACATTTGCAAAGTCACTTAATTATTCAATCACGGATTTTGCGCAGGAAGCTCTCTTTGCCGAGCATCCTATTGACCTTGGTACACGCTGTACCGTATTTATGAATTCAAAGGTTAAGCAGGCTCAGAAGGAAGGTGCATCAGTTGCCGATATATCTGCCGGTCTTGCTTACTCAGTAATAAAGAACGCTCTTTATAAGGTTATCAAGATTGCCGACCCTAAAGACCTCGGTTCACATATCGTTGTACAGGGCGGTACATTCTACAATGATGCCATTTTAAGAAGCTTTGAGAAGATTACAGGTGTATCCGTAATACGTCCTGATATAGCCGGAATAATGGGCGCTTTCGGTGCTGCCCTTATTGCCCGCGAGCGTTATGACGGAATATCTGATTCTTCAATGCTCAGTATTGATAAGATTAATGCACTCACAGTTGAGACAAGAATGACAAGATGTAAAGGCTGTACCAACAACTGCCACCTTACAATCAACAGATTCTCAGGCGTCCGCCAGTTCATCACAGGTAACCGCTGCGAGCGCGGACTCGGTCATGAAAAGAACAAGGAGAACATTCCTAATCTCTTTGATTATAAGCTTCACAGACTGTTTGATTATGAGCCGCTTACTGCCGATAAGGCTACCCGTGGCGTTGTAGGTATTCCGCGTGTTCTTAATATGTACGAGAACTATCCTTTCTGGTACACATTCTTTACACAGCTCGGATACCGTGTGGTACTCTCACCCGAATCAAGCCACAAGCTCTATGAACTCGGCATTGAATCAATTCCAAGTGAATCAGAGTGTTATCCTGCAAAGCTGGCACACGGACATGTGACATGGCTTATAAGACAGGGCGTTAAGTTCATTTTCTATCCTTGTATTCCATATGAGCACAAGGAGATTGAGAATACCAACAACCACTACAACTGCCCTATCGTTACTTCATATGCAGAGAATATTAAGAATAATGTAGAAGAGATTGCAACAGAACACATAGACTTCCGCAACCCGTTCCTGACATTTGAGAGTCTTCAGGTTATGTCTAAGCGTCTTGTAGAAGAATTCAGGTCTGAGATACCTGAAAAGGAGATTAAGGCTGCGGCCAAGGCTGCATGGCTTGAACTTCTTCAGGCAAAGGATGATGTGCGTAAGAAGGGTGAAGAGACACTTGAATACCTTGAGAAGACAGGCAAGCGCGGAATAGTACTTGCCGGCCGTCCTTACCACATTGACCCTGAGATTAACCATGGTATCCCTGAGCTTATCAATTCATTTGGCATTGCGGTGCTTACGGAGGATTCAATCTCACACCTCGGCAAAGTTGACCGTCCTCTTATCGTAATGGATCAGTGGATGTATCATTCAAGACTTTATGCTGCTGCAAGTTATGTTGCAACTAAGGATAATCTTGATCTGATACAGCTTAACTCATTCGGATGCGGTCTTGATGCCGTAACTACAGACGCAGTCAATGACATCCTTACTAAGGCAGGCAAGATTTACACTGTCCTTAAGATTGATGAAGTCAACAACCTTGGAGCTGCCAGAATCCGTGTACGTTCACTTATCGCAGCACTCCGTGTACGTGATTCCAAGCACTACAAGAGACACATTGAATCACCGGCTTTCAAGCGTGTGGAATTCACACCCGAGATGCGCAAGAATTACACCATTCTCTGCCCTCAGATGTCACCTATACATTTTGACCTGTTAGGTCCTGCGCTTTCATCATGCGGATATAATTTTGAAGTGCTTGACAATGATAACAAGTCATCTATTGACGTTGGACTTAAATATGTTAATAATGATGCCTGCTACCCTTCACTTATGGTTGTAGGCCAGATAATGAGTGCTGTCCTTTCCGGCAAATATGACCTTACAAGGACTGCCATCATCATAACACAGACAGGCGGCGGATGCCGTGCATCCAACTATATCGGATTCATCAGACGTGCTCTCATAAAAGCCGGACATCCTGAGATACCTGTAATATCACTCAGTGCACAGGGCCTTGAGACTAACTCAGGTTTCTCATACGACTATCTGATGCTTAAGAAAGCCATGATGGCAATCGTATACGGTGACGTATTCATGAATGTACTTTACCGTACACGTCCTTATGAGGCTGTTCCAGGTTCAGCCAATGCTCTTCATGAGAAGTGGAAGAATATCTGTGTCGAACAGCTTGTAAAAGATAAGGTAAGCATGCGCGAGTATAAGAAAAATATATATGCGATTGTAAAGGATTTTGACGAGCTTCCTCTTCTTGATATTAAGAAACCCCGCGTAGGCATCGTAGGTGAGATTCTTGTTAAGTTCCTTCCTTCTGCCAACAATTACCTTGTTGACCTGCTTGAATCAGAAGGTGCTGAGGCAGTAATGCCTGACCTTATGGGATTCCTGCTCTACTGCTGTGAGAATGCCAACTTTAAGCACAAATATCTCGGAACGCCGGCTAAGTCAGCAATGATTAATAACTTTGTTATTACATTCCTTGAATGGTTCCGCAAAGATGCCAAAGCTGCGCTCGAAGCAAGCAAGCGCTTTACAGCTCCGTCAACTATTAAGGAGACAGCCGCTGCTGCCAAGGATATTGTATCATTAGGCAACCAGACCGGTGAAGGATGGCTTCTTACAGGTGAAATGATAGAGCTTATCCATAACAACGTCCCTAATATTGTCTGCTGTCAGCCATTTGCATGTCTTCCTAACCATATTGTAGGTAAGGGTGTTATCAAAGAACTCCGTGCAGCATATCCTGATGCCAACATAATCGCAGTGGATTATGATCCGGGTGCAAGTGAAGTTAACCAGCTTAACAGAATTAAGCTTATGCTCTCAACAGCACAGAAGCAGCTTAATCAGCAATAATGTATTACATAAAAAATGTGGATATTCAATCTGTTATCATCGATTGAATATCCACATTTTTATGTTATCTGTTCTTCCTCTTCATCTTATCAAGATAATGCATCTCTTCCCCGCCTTTACGCGTAGGTTTCTCTCCGACATCCTCCATCCACATGACGCCGTTAACCGACTTGGCTATCTTAAGCATACAGTCAGGGCAATACCTTCCATACCTGATATCGGTTCCGCACTTCTGGCACTTTATATATGTATCAGAGCCATCAGGTATCTCTATTCTTCCCTGTCTTAAGAGCATATTAACATACTCGAGCGATACTCCTGTCTCATCACTTATAACAATTGCCGGCTGAGGTCCTGCTTTTTCCAGGAATTCCTTCACCCTGCCAAAGTCTGACAGTTCGGTTCTTCCACACTCAGGGCACTTAAACTGTTCTCCGAACATATATTTCATATTAGTTCCACAGTCAGGACATATCTTAGTACGCTCATATCTCTGTGCCTTAATCTTGCGTTCATCTGCCTCACCATTCTCGGCAGACTTTGATTTTGGCAAAGCCATAACAATCAACCCTTTCCATCATCAATTGAGATTAAGATTCTTATATCTGTCATAATTAATATTCTTATGGTCACCTTCATTAAGATTGACATTGCGGTATCTGTCACTTTTTATCCTGCCCGTGCTGCTGTCAGAAAGTCCTCTTATTGCATTCTCCTTTCTGTCATCAGCATCATTCTGTGCCTTACCTCTTAAGTCTCCGTAACCTACAATCTTTCCCTGCTCAAGAGTCACTTCTTTTTGCTTAAGAATCTGCTTACGCTGTCTCTCATTAATATATCTTGAAAGTGCCACAACCTTATTATTAAGCTTGCACCCATACAGCACCTTCTCCTCGCCATATACGACCTTACGTACAACAAGACCTGTAAGGGACATACTGGCGCCGTCATCGCTGAATACCAGTCTTACGACAAGCCCGTCTGAATTCTCTATGTCATCCTTTGCAACAATTGAAAACCCCGACTCGCTTATATCCTGTACTATTACATCGCTTGCTTTCCTGTTGGCACCAATCTGTGCAACCCCCTGAAGTCCGAGTGGAAGCCTGAATGCACTTCTTCTGTTCTCTTCAAGTCCTGTTGTAACCGATGTAATTCTATATAAAGTATTCTTCTTATATACAGTTGTCTCAACGCTGATTCTCCGCCATACTACCGGTGGATGATCCTGCCTGTTAAGGACCAGATTCACCACGATTCTGTCTGATGCAAAACTTAAAACTTTATCCTGAACTCTTACCGGTGATGCATATATGCCTCCCCCATCGGCTGCATCTACCATATCTGACTTGAATTCATATCGTGCCCCGTTAATGATAACTTCAAGAGTTATCTCCTCCCCCTGACGTATCTCAGTCAGTTTCATCTGGTGTCCACCTTTCTCATCCTTTTATGACTATAGTATCATTTACCTATAAATATATCACAATAGTTCCAATTGTTCAACAAAATAAAATACCGCACAAAAGACTACATAATAGTCATTCATGCGGTATGTAAATACTAAAAATCATATGTCTGCTTCAACAGCATATTACTCTTCATCATCCTCAGCCGGCGCATCCCAGTTATGGTATACATTCTGAACATCATCATCCTCATCAAGAAGCATAAGTATTCTGTTCATCTTCTTGATATCCTCTTCTGATGTAAGCTCAACATAATTCTGAGGAATCTTTGTTACCTCTGCTGATGCCATAGGTATCTTCTGCTCCTCAAGAGCCTGACGTACTGTTTCAAAATCATCAGGAGCAGTTGTTATCTCAAAGCTGTCCTCTTCCTCTGAAAAATCATCAGCACCTGCATCAAGTGCTATCATCATAAGGTCATCTGCATCCATATCGCATTCTTCCTTAGATACGATTATAAGTCCCTTATCATCAAACATGAAAGATACACAGCCCGGAGTACCGATGCTTCCGCCGCCCTTTGTAAATGCGCTTCTGATATTAGAAGCAGCACGGTTACGGTTATCTGTAAGCGCCTCGACAATAATTGCCGAACCGCTTGGACCATAGCCTTCATATACAACTGACTCATAATTAGACGCATCTGAACCTGCAGCCTTCTTAATTGCACGCTCAATTGTATCGTTAGGCATATTGTTAGCCTTAGCTTTGGCAACAACAGTTCTTAACTTACTGTTATTGTTCACATCAGGGCCGCCCTCTTTAACGGCAACCATGATTTCCTTACCGATTCTTGTAAATATCTTTCCCTTTGCTGCATCATTAGCAGCCTTCTTATGCGCTATATTAGCAAATTTTGAATGTCCTGACATAAAACAAACTCCTCAAACTACTTATTAAAGATTAGCCTTAATCTTCTCAATCATATCTGCATATTCAGCATCTGTAAGATACTTTCTGTCCGGGTTCATAAGGAACACACCGCCCCATTCAAACTCGTCCTTATACTTAGGAGTGAGGTGGAAATGCAGATGGTGGCCTGTGTCACCATAAGCGCCATAATTCACCTTATCCGGATGAAAGGCTGCCATAATTGCTCTGGCAACTCTTGCAACATCCTCAAAATATGCAGCTCTCTCTTCAGCTGTAAGTTCATTCATATCACCTACATGCTTCTTATGTGCAACAATACATCTTCCCGGATGGCTCTGCTCTTTGAAAAGATATACCTTAGATGTCTCAAGCTCACAAATCTTAATTCCGAACTTTGCTACAAGTTCTCCCTCAACGCAATATGCGCAATTGTTATCTATCATAACCATTCTCCTTTTAATTCTTTATATTATTCAGCAGGGCAGTCCTTGATGCTGAAGCTTATTCTTCCCATCTTGTCCTTGCCAAGGCATACGCAGCGTACTGTATCGCCAAGTGTAAGCACATCCTCAACATGATTGATTCTTTCCTTGGCAATCTTAGAGATATGTACCATACCTTCCTTACCAGGTGCGAATTCGATAAATGCACCGAATTCCTTGATGCTTACAACCTTACCTTCAAATATCTGACCTTCTTCAAAGTCTGTAACGATAGTATTGATATACTTAAGTGCCTTCTGCATTCCTTCGCTCTCAACACCACAGATAGATACGAATCCGTCATCGTTAATATCAATCTTAACGCCTGTTTCTTCAATAATTGCATTGATTGTCTTACCACGCTGGCCTACAACGTCACCAATCTTTGCAGGATCAATCTTTGTCTGGATAATCTTAGGAGCGTACTTGCCAACCTCTTTACGTGGCTCTGCAATTGCAGGCTTCATACATGTATCCATGATGAAAAGTCTTGCTTCTCTTGTTCTTGCAATAGCCTCTTCAACAATCGGTCTTGTAAGTCCGTGAATCTTGATATCCATCTGAATAGCTGTGATACCTTCTGTAGTACCTGTTACCTTGAAGTCCATATCGCCAAAGAAATCTTCAAGTCCCTGGATATCAGTAAGCACGATATAATCATCGTCTGTATCTCCTGTAACAAGACCACATGATATACCTGCTACCATTCTCTTAATAGGTACACCGGCTGCCATAAGCGACATACATGAAGCACATGTTGATGCCATTGAAGTTGAACCGTTAGACTCAAATGTCTCGGATACGGCACGGATTGCATATGGGAACTCCTCCTCTGACGGAAGTACAGGGATAAGTGCTCTCTCTGCGAGTGCTCCATGTCCAATCTCACGGCGTCCCGGTCCTCTTGAAGGCTTTGTCTCACCTACTGAGTATGAAGGGAAGTTATAGTGATGAATATATCTCTTAGCTGTAACATTCTCATCGAGTCCGTCTACCTTCTGTGCCTCTGATAAAGGTGCAAGCGTTACAACATCGCAGATCTGTGTCTGTCCTCTTGTGAACATAGCTGAACCGTGAACTCTTGGAATAAGGTCAATCTCTGCTGCAAGCGGACGAATCTGTGTGATGGCACGTCCATCAGGTCTCTTGTGATCCTTAAGAATCATCTTTCTTACAGTCTTCTTCTGATACTGGTATACTGCTTCGCCAAGGATTGCAAGCCATTCCTCATTATCAGCAAATGCTTCCTTGAACTTCTCTGTT
>CAMBEF010000028.1 GCA_945865495.1 uncultured Bacteroides sp.
GTAGACCAGGCATCATATGAGGATCATCCTCTTGCAAGAGTTGAGTGGATGAAGCTTTACGGCGCAATGTTCAATAAGGAAGCAGAGGCAGATAAGCTTTTTGCGGAGCAGGAGGCTCTTATTAAGAACATTGAGACAAAGCCTGCAACAGGTAAGACAGCAGTTATATTCTATATAACATCAAAGGGTGATTTCTATGTCCGTAATTCTGATGACTACATGGCTAAGATGATCAGCCTTGCAGGTGGAAAGTATATCATGGATGGCAAGGTAGGCGTAGGCAAGACAGGTACTACCAAGATGGAAGCAGAGAGCTTCTTTGACCTTGCAAAGGATGCGGATGATATAATCTATGTGTGGTCAACAGGCGGTAAGCCTTCAACACTTAATGACCTTCTTGCCAAGAATTCCGTACTTGCTGATATGAAGGCAGTTAAGGAGGGCAATGTATGGTGTACTACACCTGATTTCTTCCAGATATCCAATACAATCGGTAATATTATAAGTGATATGAACAGCGTATTCAGCGCTGATGCTTCAGCAGATAGGTTCACATATCTTTATAAGCTCAAATAACAGGAGCAGATTACAGATGGAAAAAAAGAGAATTATCCGGTATGGAGCAGCCTTTATATCACTTGCGGTATTATTTGTAATTATACTTATTGCAAGCATTAATACAGGCAGTGTCCATATATCGGTTATGGAAATAATCAATATCTTATTAAAAAGGACGGGAGAAGAGGCAGCGGCGTATTCCATAATATGGAAGATACGCCTGCCACGTCTTCTTATGGCAGCAGTACTTGGGGGAGCTCTTGCGTTATCAGGATATCTGATGCAGACATTTTTCAGAAATCCGATAGCAGGGCCTTATGTACTTGGAATATCTTCAGGCGCCAAGATGGTTCTTGCAGTAGTAACTATAATATGGTCGGGGCATATAGCCTCCATGCCGGTATCTCTTAATGTATTAACATCATTTGCAGGTTCAATGCTTTGCATGCTTTTTGTATTGTTCTTTGCGGGAAAGGTTAAGAGTATGGCAACGCTCCTCGTTGTGGGCGTAATGATTGGTAATATATGCAGTGCGGTTACGGATTTTATGATTAACTTCGCCAATGAGGCACAGATAGTTAATCTTACACACTGGTCACTTGGAACATTCTCAGGTGCATCGTGGCCTAATCTTAAGGTGGCATCAGTATTAATACTTGTAACATTCATACTTACATTTCTTACGGCAAAGCCTATGTCCGCATATCAGCTCGGAGAGGACTATGCAAAGAGCATGGGAATTAATATAAAAATATTCAGAATAATACTTATCACGCTTGCGAGTATGCTGTCTGCGTGCGTTACTGCATTTGCAGGGCCGATCGCATTCGTTGGAATAGCAGTACCGCATATAACGAAGCTCCTTTTTGGAACAGCTAAGCCTATTGTGATGATTCCGGCAGTTACCATGTGCGGAAGTATATTCTGTATGGCTTGTGACCTTATTGCAAGAACAGCACTGGCTCCGTCAGAGCTGTCCATTGGAACGGTAACATCAGTCATAGGAGCACCTATAGTTATATGGCTTATGGTGGGCAGAAAACATGAAAGATAATATATTTTTAAAGATTGACGGCCTTGCGGCCGGCTATGGAAGAAAGCTGCTTATAGAGGACATTTCGTTAGAGCTTGAGAAAGGGCAGATTCTTACACTTATAGGTCCTAACGGCTCAGGCAAATCAACAATTCTTAAGACGATAACAAGACAACTTAAGGCAATTGACGGCATTGTGACAATAGATGGGAGTGACATATTCAGGATGCACTCGAAGGAGCTGGCAAGGCAGATGTCTGTTGTGCTTACACAGAGGATTGAGACAGAGCTTATGACATGCCGTGATGTTGTTGCAATGGGACGATATCCTTATACGGATTATTTTGGCAGGCTGAGTGATGAAGATAACCGCATAGTGGAGAGTTCCCTGAAACGCGTTCATGCGCTTGAACTTGCTGATGTAAGCTTTAATGAGATAAGTGACGGGCAGAGACAGAGAATAATGCTTGCAAGAGCAATCTGCCAGCAGCCTGATGTGATGATCCTTGATGAACCTACATCATATCTGGATATAAGACATAAGGTCATTCTTCTTGATATATTAAGAAATATGTCACATGAGGATGGGATAACGGTTATAATGTCTCTTCATGAGATTGACCTTGCGGGAAAGATATCTGATATGCTGATGTGTGTTGATGAGAATCATACGGTCAGGCTCGGAACGGCAAGAGAGATATTTGCAAATGATACGATACAGAAGCTGTACGGTATTGAAGGCGGCAGCTATGATGCGGTTACAGGCGGGGTTGAGCTTGCAAAGCCATGTGGCCGTCCCGATATACTTGTCATAGGAGGAAATGGAAGCGGAATTCCTGTATACAGAAAGCTTCAGAGAAAGGGAATCCCATTCTATGCCGGGGTTCTGTATGAGAATGACATAGATTACAGGGTTGCAAAGGCCCTTGCGGCAGATGTGATATCACAGAAAGCATTTATGCCTGTTAGTAAGGATACGGAAGAAAAAGCATATGAAGTTCTCAACCGGGTGTCGGCAGTAGTAGACTGCGGATGTGAACATGGAGAATATGACAGGATTAATACTGAATTGCTTAAGGAGGCAGTGAGACTTGGCAAAAAGTATAATGATATCGGGAGCATCGAGCGGATGTGGTAAGACAACATTTACATGCGCACTTCTTAAGATTCTTGAAGAAAACGGAATTAAGACGGCTTCATTTAAATGCGGCCCTGATTATATAGATCCGATGTTTCACAGTGCGGTTACAAAGCGTCCTTCATACAATCTCGATACATTTTTTATGAGTGATGAAGTGCTGCGTGATATATTTTACAGACACTCTGAGGGCTGTGATATGGCTGTTATAGAGGGAGTAATGGGCTATTATGACGGTACAGGTGATGACGGACGTGCCGGAAGTTCCTATGAGATAGCGGTAAAGACGGATACGCCTGTGCTTCTCATAGTGAACGGAAGCGGCTGTTCTACGTCTGTGCTTGCTGTAATGAAGGGCTTCATGGAGCTGGTCTGTGACAGCATGATTGCAGGCTTTATACTTAATAATGTCACAGAGATGACGTACAGATACATAAAAAAGCTTGCGGCAAAGTATTTTGGCACGGATATGATTGCAGGATATATTCCTAAGCTTCCAAAGGAATGTCTGCTATCATCAAGGCATCTGGGACTTGTCACGGTGGGAGAGATTGATAATATAGACGATATCATAAAAAAAACGGCAGACCTTATACGTCCATGCATTGACGCAGATATGATAATGGACATGGCAGGAAGCACAAATCCTTATATGTCCGGTAATTCAGGCAGTTATGAAAAAATTGCAGCCGGCGAAGGAACACATTCAGGTCACAGTGACAGCTCTGACGGGATGCCTGTCATAGCAATTGCAAGGGATGATGCATTCTGTTTTTATTATCAGGATAATCTTGAGATGCTTCAGTCACTCGGATGTACTGTTGAGTGCTTCAGTCCGCTGGCTGACGAACCTGTGCCTGAGTATGCGTCAGGGCTTATAATCGGAGGAGGATATCCGGAGAATCATCTTGAGGCGCTTGCAGCCAATAAGATTACATCAGAATCTGTCAGAAAATGTATCGAAAGCGGAATGCCATGTATTGCAGAGTGCGGAGGCTTTATGTACCTTGGCAGATGTATAGACGGGAAGAATATGACAGGGCTTTTGGATGTGGAAAGCAGCAATACAGGCCATCTTGTAAGATTCGGCTATGTTACGGTGACAGCGGACAGGGATACACTTCTTCTTAAAAAAGGTCAGAGTATTAAGGCGCATGAATTTCATTATTATGACAGCAGTGATAACGGAGCTGCATGCACAGCTTCAAAGACAAACGGAAGGTCATGGCAGTGCATACATGCAGAAAATAATATATTTGCCGGATATCCGCACATGCATTTTGCCTCTAATATGGGGGCGGCAGAGAAGTTCGTACGCTCATGCGTGGAATATAAGCGTTTGAAAATGAGGTAATAGAATAATATGTTGGAAAGTACATCAGGTGTACAGATATTAAAAAAATATACGGATGGCATAGAAGCAGCATCACCGGCTAAGGCATTGATGACAAAACAGCATCTTGACAGTATCGCCAAGCCTCTTAATTCGCTGGGACTTCTTGAAGATGTGCTTGTAGGGCTTGGTGCAGCAGGATGCCTTAAGCGCAGCTACAAAAAATGTGTTGCGGTAATGTGTGCAGACAACGGAGTGGTTGCGGAGGGCGTTACACAGACGGACAGCAGTATAACGGCACTTGTGGCTAAGAATATGCTGTCGGGAATATCAAGTGTATGTACAATGGCAAGGTGCAACGGCGTTGATGTATTTCCGATAGATGTAGGAATGCTTACGGAGGTTGATGGTGTCCGGGTGAGAAAGACACAGCGTGGCACCGGTAATATAAGAAAAGGTCCGGCAATGACAAAGGAGCAGGCTGTAAGTGCTGTGCTTGCAGGAATAGATACGGTAAGGGAGCTTAGAGACAAAGGCTATGACATGATTGCTGCGGCAGAGATGGGGATTGGTAATACAACGACAACATCCGCAGTACTGTCTGTAATGCTTGATATTAAGCCTGAATCGGTAACCGGAAGAGGAGCCGGGCTTTCTGACACAGGGCTTGCCAATAAGATAAATGTAATAAAGGATGCAATATCGCTTAATAAACCGGACAGAAATGATGCACTTGATGTGCTTGCCAAAGTCGGCGGCTTTGATATTGCAGGAATGGCGGGGGTGTTCATTGGCGGCGCATATTATAAGGTTCCTGTGATAATGGACGGAATAATATCGTCAGCGGCGGCACTGGCAGCAGTACAGCTTGCACCTGCGTGCAGAGATTACATAATCGCGTCACATGTATCTGCCGAGCCTGCTGCCAAAGCAGTTATGGAAAAGCTTAACCTTAAACCGCTTCTTAATATAGGAATGGCACTTGGGGAAGGCACAGGAGCTGTAAGCATTATGCCGCTTATTGATATGGCACTTGCAATGTATTATGAGATGCCGACATTTGCAGGATTCGGAATGCAGGAATATAAAAAATTATGAGCAGACTTATTCTTATATCGGGAGCCGGTGCAAGCGGCAAAAGTGAATATGCGGAAAAGCTTGCAGTTGATATGCATGAGGACAGGCTTATATATGTGGCAACCATGAGCGCATATGATGATGAGAGCAGAAAGAAAATAGACATACATAAAAAAAGGCGAATTAATACTGATTTTGAGACAATTGAGAAGCCGTATGACATAGAGGAGATTATTCCTTATATAGTACCGTATGACAGCAATAAGAGAAGTACACTGCTTATCGAGTGTATATCGAATCTGCTTGCCAATGAGATGTATGGAAGAGCTGAGACGGATGGGATGACCGGGATATGCAACAACAGCAAGCTTAAAGCACTGCCGTCACAAAGGATAATTGACGGAATTAAGGCTGTTGCGGACACCAGGCTTGCAGATATTGTTGTTGTAACCAATGAAGTATTTGCAGACGGAATAGAATACGATTCTTCAACTATGGAATACATACGTCAGCTCGGAAGGATTAACTGTGAGCTTGCCGCAATGGCAGATTCGGTTGTGGAAGTTATGTGCGGCCGGCCTGTAATATGGAAGGGGCAGTGAGAATGAGGATTATAAAAGGAATGCTTGCAGCATTTATGACATTTTCAAGAATACCTATTGTGGGTGTCCGCATAGATAAAGAGGACATGAAATATTCAATGTGCTTTCTGCCTGTCATAGGAATAGTCATCGGACTTATCCAATGGGGGGCTGATGCGGTGTGTACATGGCTCGGAGCCGGAGCAATGCTGAGGGCGGCAGTGCTGACGTCAGTTCCGGTGTTTGTAACGGGCGGAATCCATATGGACGGCTTCTGTGATACTACGGATGCGGTTTCTTCATACCAGACAAAGGAGCGTAAGCTTGAGATATTAAAGGATTCCAACGCAGGGGCATTTGCGGTTATATATGGCGTACTCTGGTTTGTCCTGTATGCAGGAGCGCTGTCGGAGATTCACACCCTTGTTGGGATATTTGCATGTACATATGTTATCTCAAGAGCGATGGCTGTGTTGTCTGTTGTTAATTTCAGGGCGGCAAGGCAGGATGGAATGGGAGCCGGTGAACAAAAGAGTTCTTCCAAAAATGTAACCTCGGCTGTTATGGTAATATGGCTGTTATTAAGCGTTGGTGTAATGGCAAATATCAGCCTGCCGTGCGCTGTTGCGGTAATTGCTGCTGCAGTAATAGTGTTTTTTGTATACAGTTTCAGTATATGTGCACAGTTCGGAGGCTTCACGGGGGACCTTGCAGGCTGGTATGTCCAGGTGTCAGAGCTTGTTATGGCGCTTGTTATTGCAGTTGTTGAACTGCTTATGAAGAAAGGATGCATTTAGATGATACTTGTTACCGGAGGGATGGCACAGGGCAAGCTTGATTATGCCATGAGTGAGCTTGGCGTTACGGATTATGATGACGGTGTGATAGGTGACACTGACTGCATATATAACTTACAGAAGGCAGTCATGAATGAAGACTTTGACAGCAGACTGGACAAATACATCATATTACATCCTGACTGCGTTATAATATGTGATGAGATTGGTTCGGGAATTGTACCGTTAAGAAGAGAAGACAGAGAGTGGCGTGAGAAAACGGGACGTGTGTGCTGTGAACTTGCAAAGCGGGCAGATGCCGTATACAGAGTGTTCTGTGGAATAGGAATGCAATTAAAATGATAATATATTTTATAAGACACGGTGCAACAGCAGGCAATCTCGAAAAGAGATATATCGGAAGAACTGATGAAGGACTATGCACGGAAGGAATAGAGAGCCTGAAAAGGCTGCAGGAATTGGTGCCGGATATTAAGGATAATTCCATCACGGCTGTCTGCCAGGGTGTAGAAGCCGTTTTCACATCACCAATGAAAAGATGCATTGAAACAGCGGATATATTATTTCCTGATAAGAAAAAGATTATAATTGATGATTTCAGGGAATGTGATTTTGGTGATTTTGAGGGATATAATTATCAGGAGCTTAATGGTAATGCTGATTACCAGCGCTGGATTGATTCTAATGGGCAGATTGCATTTCCGAATGGTGAATCACCACAGGATTTCAGGCGAAGATGCATTAACGGATTTATAAATGTTGCAGAGACGTCGTTGGAGACTGTGGCTGCGGTTGTACATGGCGGAACTATTATGAGTATTTTGGAAAAATACGAAAAGCATCATGAATATTACAGATGGCAGTGTGGCAATGGAAGCGGATATGCTGCCGTATATAAGGACGGGGTGCTTGATGTAACGGACAGAATAGGGTTTTGGTTATGAGAGAATGGATAATTATGCAGCTGCTGGCGCTGCCGGCAGCATTTATACTTGATATGATATTTGGAGATCCGCACAGCAGGCTGCATCCGATATGCCTTATAGGGAATCTTATAGCGATGCTTGATTCTGCGCTCAATAAGGAGAACATAAGCAGAAATACAAAGATTGTGAGAGGCGCATTGACGGCGGTTACCGTTATTGTGATATCGACAGCGGTTCCGCTTATTATAGAGCTTATATGCTTTAATATAAATATATGGCTTTTCTTTGCGGCCGAGTCGGTCATGGATTATTTTGTTATAGCAGCAAAGTCACTGAAGAAGGAAAGCATGCTTGTATGCAGCGCTATGGAAGCCGGTGATACAGAGGGCGCAAGACATGCAGTATCCATGATTGTAGGAAGAGATACGAAAGTCCTTGATAGGGAAGGAATAATTAAGGCGGCAGTGGAGACGGTTGCAGAGAATTCTTCTGACGGAGTTATTGCTCCGATATTATATACGGCATTGTGCGGGGCTGCGGGAGGATTTTTCTATAAGGCTGTCAATACAATGGATTCAATGCTCGGTTATGTAAATGACAGATATGAGGCATTTGGCAAGGCAGCAGCACGGCTTGATGATGTTATGAATTACATTCCGTCAAGGCTGTCTGCACTGTTTATAATTGCGGCAGCTAAGTTCACGGGGCTTAATGCTGCAGGAGCATGGAAGATATTCAGGCGGGACAGAATGAAGCATGCGAGCCCTAATTCGGCACAGACGGAGAGTGCATGTGCAGGGGCTCTTGACGTGAGGCTCGCAGGCAATGCATGGTATGGCGGAGTGCTGCATGAGAAGCCGTATATCGGAGATGACATCCGCCTCATAGAGCCGGAGGATATCCGTAAAGCATGCCGTCTCATGTATGCTGCATCCATAGCAGCAATAGTAATATTCGGAACAGCCGCAGGCTTCCTAAAATCATTTCTGTTCTGAAAATTCTACACGGCACTTGTTGTAAATATATTATGCATCATCAGGAAAGGAGCCTTCTATGAAAAAAGCCAGACCTATAATGATTCAGGGCACCATGTCCAATGCCGGTAAAAGCATTCTGTGTACGGCATTATGCCGGATACTTGCACAGGACGGTTACAGTGTGGCACCATTCAAATCACAGAACATGGCACTTAATTCATACATAACCGAAGACGGGCTTGAGATGGGAAGAGCGCAGGTAGCACAGGCTGAGGCTGCATATAAAAAGCCTTCTGCCGATATGAATCCGATACTGCTCAAGCCGACAACAGATGTTGGCTCGCAGGTGATTGTGAACGGGCGTGTGTACGGCAATATGAGAGCGTCAGAATATTTTGCGTGCAAAAAGCAGTTTATACCGGATATTATGGCTGCATATGAGAGACTGGCGGCAGAGAATGATTATATAGTGATTGAGGGCGCCGGAAGTCCGGCAGAGATTAATCTTAAAAAAGATGATATTGTAAATATGGGACTTGCATCTATGACCAATGCGCCGGTACTTCTTGTGGGGGATATTGACCGTGGAGGTGTGTTTGCACAGCTTTACGGTACGGTAGCGCTGCTTGAGCCTGATGAGCGTGACAGGATTAAGGGACTTATAATTAATAAGTTCAGGGGTGACCTTTCCATACTTGGAAGCGGAATCAGCCAGATAGAGGAGCTGACGGGAATAAAATGTGTCGGAGTTGTGCCATATTCACATGCGGATATCGATGATGAGGACAGCTTAAGTGAAAGGTTTGATTCACAGGAAAAGAAAGATATTGATATAGCAGTCATAAAGCTGCCGAGGATATCGAATTTTACTGATTTTATGACATTTGAGAGGTTTGCGGGTGTTTCGGTAAGGTATGTTGATAAGACATCACAGCTTCGCAGCCCTGATATAGTAATAATACCCGGAACGAAAAGTACTATCCATGATATGCTTTGGATGCGTCAGAACGGGCTTGAGGCTGCCGTGAAAAGACATGCTTCGGCAGGCGGCATTACATTTGGAATATGCGGTGGTCTTCAGATACTCGGCAATACAATATCCGATGAGTGCGGTGCAGAGGACAGCAGATGTGAGACAATATCGGGAATGGGACTTATCCCTGTTGATACGGTATTTGCAAACGATAAGACACAGACGCAGACAAGCGGTGTAATATCAGGACTTGGCGGAATGTATGAAAAGCTTAATTCAATCCCTTATAACGGATACGAGATACATATGGGAAGAAGTGGGCTGGACAGTGCAATAATACAGAATGGAAGCGTACTTGCAAGTTATGTGCACGGGATATTTGACAATGGGCTTGATGAGGCAATAATTAATATTGCGGCACAGAAAAAAGGAATAGATATGGATACGGACACATTTGACAGAGAAGCGTACAGACAGGCACAGTATGACAGACTTGCACAAGATGTGAGGCAGGCACTTGATATGGACTATATATACAGAATAATGAATGAGTGAACGGAGATTAATATTAATGACAGCAGACAATAGGAATACAGGACTTGTCCACATATACTGTGGGGATGGCAAAGGTAAGACTACTGCAGCTATGGGGCTTGCCGCAAGAGCTGCCGGAAGCGGTAAGCGGGTTCTTATAACACAGTTTTTTAAACCTGGCAATTCATCGGAATTAAAGACACTTGATTTGAGCAGCAATATAGAAATATTTTCTGAGGAGGAGCATTACGGAAGAGTGTCCAATATGAGCGATGAGCAGCTTGCAAAAGCAAAGAGCTATTATAGGACATATTTCGCAAGAATAGTTGAGAAATCAGAAGATTTTGACGTACTTATCCTTGATGAGATAATATCAGCAGTTAATCACGATGTGGTTCCGCTTGCAAATGTGGCTGATTTTGTGGATAATAGAAAAGAGGGGCTTGAGCTGGTACTTACAGGAAGAAATCCTGAAGGAGAGCTGATAAGAAAAGCCGATTATGTAACAATGATGCAAAAAGTAAAGCATCCTTATGATATCGGAATCACGGCGCGTAAGGGGATAGAATTTTAGCAGCATGCTGCGGAATGGAGATTAGTATGTACGAATTTACTGATGACTGCCTTACTGGCAACAAACAGATTGATGATGAACACAGAATGCTTTTTCAGATAATAAATGAGGCAGTTGCACTTTCATCGGAAAAAGATGCTGATAATGTAATTATAATGAAGAGCACGCTTGCAAAGCTCAGAGATTATGCGGCAACACATTTTGCACATGAGGAAGAATATATGGAGAAGACTTCTGATCCTGAGCTTGCAAGACAGAGAATGGAGCATGCTTCTTTTGTCAAGAAGGTTGATGAGATGCGCGGCGCAGATATAGATGAGTCTAATGCGCAGGAAGCGGTTAAGGATATGCTGTCATATCTTATCAAGTGGCTTTATACACATATACTCAGCAGTGATATGATGATTGGAAAGCTTGAAAGCCTTAAAAATGAGAGCACTGATGTATGTGAGGGAAGCAAAGAAGATAGCAAAGATGGCGGAATGTTCGCATTTACGGACAGATTCAGAACAGGAATAGAGTTTGTTGATGATGAACACAGAAAGCTGTTTGAGATAATGGCGGAAGCTAATGAACTTATAAAGGCAGATTTCCTCCACGACAAATATGACAAGATAATGCATATACTTGAAGAGCTTGAGGAATATACACGCCATCATTTTGCTGATGAAGAAGAGTATATGGAGCAAATCGGGTATCCTGAACTTGAAGCGCAGAAGAGAGCACATGCAGCGTTTGTTGAGCGTCTGGTTGAGATAGATTTTAACGATATAGAGGCTATGGACAACAATCAGCAGGAATATCTGACGGAGCTTATGGATTTTCTTGTCGGATGGCTTACTAACCATATTCTCAAAGCAGATATGAAGATTGGTGAATATGTAAAAAGATAATCAGCACTGTGGTGTTTATTGGACATAAGATATGGGATAATCCTCCTGTAAGGTGAAGCAGACGGCATGAAGCCGTCACATTTACAGGAGGATTTGTTCATGAAGGGATATAATGTAGAGAGCGGATATATGGGATATGTTGACGGACAGTACATCCTTTTTGCATGTGAAGAAGATTACAGGGAATATGCGCAAGCCTGAGTAACGGCTTGATTTGATGTATCTGTTATGTTAGAATAATATTTAATGTAATTGCCACGAAGACAATTAAGCACATGAAGTGCGTTACTGCCGGTATGAACACGAATGTATCATGCAGGCAGGTTGTTTTTGTTGCAATTTTTTTTGTGCATTTATATAGTTGTATAGATTGAAGAGAATCAGGAGATCAGAGTTGGAAGAAAGAGAACTTATTGACATGCTTAAGGCAGTGTCAGACGGCAGCATGTCCGTGAAGGACGCAGCATTTAAGATAAAGGAAGAGCCGTTTACTGATATAGGCTACGCGAAGCTCGATAATCACCGCGGAATACGGCAGGGTGTACCGGAGGTTATATACGGTGCAGGCAAGACTAAGGAGCAGATACTGGGAATTGCTAAGCAGATGCAGCAGAATGGACAGGATGTGATACTTATAACAAGGATGTCTGGGGAAGCTGCAGAATATGTGTCAGATAATATGGAACTCAGATATGATGAGATGGCGCATATCGGAATAATAGGTGATATGCCGGCTCCATACGGAATGGGAAGGATTGTTGTTGCAACCGGCGGAACAAGTGATATTCCGGTTGCTGAGGAGGCTGCACTTACGGCAGAAGCCCTTGGTAATGAGGTCGTAAGACTCTATGATGTCGGAGTCGCAGGACTTCACAGGCTTATGGCACATATGGAAGATATAATGAATGCGCAGGTTATTATTGCGATAGCGGGAATGGAAGGTGCTCTTGCAAGTGTAATAGGCGGTCTGGCAGATTGCCCGGTGATAGCAGTTCCTACAAGTGTCGGATACGGCGCATCATTTCACGGACTGTCGGCACTGCTGTCCATGCTTAATTCATGTGCAAGCGGCGTCAGCGTTGTTAATATAGATAATGGATTCGGAGCAGGGTATATGGCGAGCATGATTAACCATATGCAGCCCAAAAAACAGTGAGGTCAATGTATGAAGATATTATATATAGAGTGTTCTATGGGTGTGGCAGGAGATATGCTGATGGGCGCACTGTATGAACTTCTTAATGATGAAGACAGAAAAAAGTTTACGGATAAGATGAATTCACTCGGAATTGAAGGCCTGCATATTGAGGCTGTTCCTTCAGCAAAATGCGGCATAAGCGGGACTCACATGAATGTTACGATTGACGGACATGAGGAGCTTGAATTCCACCATTCGGAGCATCATGACCATTCGGAGCATCATCACCATCACGGAGCATCGATGCATGACATAAGACATGTTATAGATGCAGCGGGAATAGGTGAGACTGTTAAAAAGAATGCAGTTGAGGTATATGAGCGTATTGCGCAGGCGGAGAGCAGGGTCCATGGTAAAAGTGTTGACGAGATACATTTTCATGAGGTCGGAAGTAAGGATGCAATGGCAGATGTAATAGGCTGCTGCATGCTTATTGATATTATAGGTGCTGACAGGATAGTTGTATCACCTGTGACAACAGGCTTTGGTAATGTCAGATGTGCTCACGGAATACTTCCGGTTCCGGCACCGGCAACGGCACTTATATTAAATGGTGTACCGTTGAGGGCGGGAAGTATAGAAGGGGAGCTGTGTACGCCTACGGGAGCTGCTCTGGTTAAGCATTATGCGGATGAATTCGGTAATATGCCGCAGATGACTGTGAGCAGAATCGGTTACGGAATGGGTACAAAGGATTTTGCTGCCGCAAACTGTGTCAGGGTATTTGTCGGCAATGAAACCGGTGAAGCTGATGCATACAGGCAGGAATCTGATGACAGTGATAGCACAGTGGATATACAGGATACACAGACAGCTAAAACGATAGTCCAGCTTTGCTGTAATATTGATGACATGACAGCGGAAGAATTAGGATATGCAACGGAACTTCTCATGGACGAGGGGGCTCTTGATGTGTATACAACTGCAATAGGAATGAAGAAGTCAAGGCCGGGAACACTGCTTACTGTTATGTGCAGGGAAGAGGACAGGGAAAGGATTGCCGGTCTCATTTTCAGGAATACAACAACGCTTGGAATGCGGGTATACCACTGTGAGAGAATGATTCTTGAGCGCAGTGAGAAGACACTTCATACTGAATTCGGGGATGTAAGATGTAAGGAAGCAAGCGGATACGGAGTATCGAGAAGCAAGCTTGAATATGATGATGTCAGAAAGCTGGCAAAGTCATCAGGACACTCAATAAGGGAAATACGCGACATTATAGAGAACATGGAGGAATAAGATATGCATATGGCGGACGCGCTCGTTGCGCCTGCGGTGGCAGCAACAATGTATACCTGCTCGGCAGTGGCAGCAGGATATTCTGTAAAAAAAGTAAAACTGGTGGATGATCCTAAGAGAATTCCGGTTATGGGAGTAATGGGAGCATTTGTATTTGCAACGCAGATGATTAACTTTACAATCCCGGGGACAGGCTCTTCGGGACATCTTTGCGGAGGAATGCTTTTGTCGGCAATATTGGGGCCTTATGCGGGCTTTCTGACAATGATAGGCGTGCTTCTGATACAATGTCTGTTATTCGCTGACGGTGGCATTCTGGCACTTGGCTGTAATATATGGAATATGGCTTTCTATGGATGCTTTATCGGTGCCATGCTGATATGGAGACCGATGATGAGAAAAGGTGCATGCAGGTGGAAGATTATAGCAGCATCGGTAATAGGATGCGTTGTGACACTTCAGCTTGGAGCATTTTCAGTATGCCTTGAGACAACGGCTTCAGGTGTAACACAGCTTCCGCTTACGGTATTTGTATCTGTAATGCAGCCTATACATCTGGCTATAGGAGCAGTTGAGGGACTGATAACGGCAGCAGTCCTGTGCTTTATATACGAGGCAAGACCTGAACTGCTCTGGGGCATTAATGACGGAGTGGATAAAAAGCCGGGATTAAGCTATAAGAAAACAGTTATAATTCTTGTAATCGCTGCAGCTGTAATAGGCGGAGGACTCTCACTTGCAGCATCGGAATATCCTGACGGACTTGAGTGGTCAATTCAGAAGATAACGGGAGAAGATGAGATAGAGGCATCTGACGGGATATATGAAGCGGCGGCAAGTGTTCAGGAGAAGACAGCCCTGCTTCCTGATTATTCGGTAAAGACAACAGATTCACAGGCAGGTACATCATTATCGGGAATTATCGGTGCGGCTGCTGTTATAGCGTTATGTACGGTATTCTGCCTTGTGTTCAGGCTGTTTAGAAAAAATCATGAGTAAGATAGAAAATGCAATACATGAACTGCACAGAATTAATTCAATGCAGGAAGGAGCAGGAAGGTTAAAGGAGGCTGACCCGCTTCTTAAGTTCCTTGTGACAATTATATACATAATAACGGTAGTGTCATTTGATAATACTGATGCTGTCGGAGAGCTTGCCATGATACTGTATCCTCTCTGCATGTTCATTATTGGAGAGCTGAGCGTGGGATTATGTATAAAAAGAATAGGATATATAATACCTTTTGTGTGCCTTGTCGGGATATTCAATCCTCCAGGATCAATGGTGACATTAATTCTTAAAGGCATTTTTACGATTACGGCGGCGTATATACTCATTATCACAACCGGGATAGAAGATATATGTGCGGCGCTGGCAAGACTGCACATGCCTAAGATAATTGTAACACTTGTGCTGCTTATATACAGGTATATTACAGTGCTTCTTGAGGAAGTTAACCAGACTGTACAGGCGTATTCACTGCGTGCACCGGGACAGAAAGGAATTGCATTCAGGGCATGGGGGCCGCTTACCGGACAGATTCTGCTGCGTTCAATGGACAGGGCATCGGCAGTGTATGAGAGTATGTGTCTGAGAGGCTACAGAGGTACATTTATTTATAAGAATACAGTGCGTATGAGACTAAAAGACATTGCATTGCTTGTGGCATTCTGCGGCATAATGGTACTGCTCAGGTATGTGCATGTATTTGAAATAGTAGGAGATTTTATTATATGAGTCATATTCATATAGACGTAAATGACGTGTCATTTGCTTATGATAACAGCAGGCGGGTGCTTGAAAATATTTCACTGCATGTTGGAGAACATGAATCGGTGGGCGTGATAGGAGCCAACGGAGCCGGTAAGTCGACGCTGCTGAAGCTGCTTGTAGGTCTGTGCATGCCGACAGCGGGAGAGATACGGATTGAAGAGGTTCCGGTCCGCAAGGATACGCTTTCACTTATACGTGAGAAAATAGGCTATGTATTTCAGGATTCTGACAGCCAGCTATTCATGTCGACAGTAAGAGAGGATGTGGCATTTGCACCTCTTAATTACGGACTTCC
>CAMBEF010000029.1 GCA_945865495.1 uncultured Bacteroides sp.
AACTCCGCTATAGGCCCAAAGTATATGCTTTGTGATAACCTTCAGTATTCGTCTCAGCTCAGTCTCATTAGTAACATTCTCAAACAATACAAAGAATTCGTCTCCGCCGAATCTTCCGACCTTGCCTCGCTGTCCTACAACGCTCCTGATAATCTCTGAAACCTTGGACAACACCTGGTCTCCGAACATGTGACCATATGTATCATTGATTCTCTTAAAATCATCGACATCCATGATTGCGAGATACATCACCTTATCGCCGCCGGCATTAATATGCTCTATTGTATATTCACTTATGGCACGCTTGTTAAGTAATCCGGTTCCCGAATCTCTTGCCGCTTCAGTAAGATAATATGCTTCCTCGTTATGCGAACGGCTTGTTGACTTCATCACGCCTACAGAGAGGCTCTTTCCATCATCACTGTATATAGTTCCGCCATTAACTTCATAGCCTGATTCAAGTTCAGGTACTCCGAATATACTTCCGTTAAGCTTAAGATTGAATCCGTCAACACCATTACGGATGCACTCTGCAAATGCTTCAAATGCTGCTTTATCTGACTGCTCCGTATCGCCTGTCTCCACTCTGCGTTCAACGTCTGCAAACTTCTCCCTGAAAAGCATCACATTCTTGGCATTATTATATCTGTATACCATGAGTTCATCCTTTTTGTAGTCATACTCATAGAATACCTGGTTCGACAATCCTAAGAATCTACGGTACTTGTTCATGTTCTGCATATACTGCCTGAACTTGCCCTGAATAGTCATGATATCATAAAAGCTTATATCAACCGACTCAGCACCATCAATAATTCTTCCGCCAAGTTTCATCGTAATATACAGCCACACATACTTATCCGCAGCATTACGGAATCTTATTATAAGATCCTGCTCACCCTCGTTAAGCTTCTCATAAGCTGAGAAAAACGACGGCTGATCCTCCGGATGTATCAATTCCGGAAATGCGTACCCCGAATTAGCGCCAAGCAGATAGTATGCATTCTCGTCTCCGTTAGCAACTATATATCCTTTTTTAAGTGAAAGCTCCCCAAAGTGTGACCTTCCGTCCGAATTATTCCTGTAACTGGTAATGTCCATATTGTTCCCCCCCATAAGTGCAACTTACGTACAATTATCCTTTGAAAATTATTATAGTCCTATAGTACTATATTTGCAAGTGCTATCATATGGTATTTTTTATTTTTCAACTGCATTATTAAGCAGAATGTCTGAAACCTTATCTGCAAGCACTGAATATCCTACTTCAAGCTTAACATCATCACTTTTCTGTCCCAGCGAATCAAGCATACTCTGATATGAATCATAATTATTCTGTGATGCTATAAGCTCTCCATATTCATTAATCTCATCATCTGATACAGTAATGCCTTCCTTCTCACCTATAAGTGTAAGAATCATCTTCTCCTTAAGATAATTGCGTGCGTACTGGTCAGCGTATTCATTGAACGCAGCCTCATCAGCAAATCCGTATACATTCTTAAGGTATGACTCAAATGAATCAATTCCGCTGTAATAAGTACCATAATACGAATACTCTGACTTAACATTGTCATTGATAGTCTGCTTAAGATCTGCAAGCTCATCTTCAGGATATCCGCTTACATTAGTTGTCTCATCAATCTTATCCCAGATTGCACTGTACTTATTGCTGTCAAAGCTCTGCTGTGCACTGTCCTTGAGTGTCTGCTCAACATACTTAGTGAATTCATCAGTCGTCTGTGCCTGAGTATCATATGAACCTGTTGCTACTATCGTCTTAACAAAATCATCATTATACTCAGGAAGAGTTGTTGTCACTATTGCATTAACCTTAACCCTGAAATTAACATCTTTTCCTGCAAGGTCTGAATTGCTGTATGAATCATCAAAATGACAAGGTATATCATATTCCTTACCAACCTCAAGTCCTGCAAGTCCATTATCAAGATCCTTGATAAATCTTCCTGAACCGATCGTGTATTCTACATCAGTAGCCGTTCCTCCTGAGAATGCAACTCCGTTGAGTGTTCCGCTGTAATCAAGCTTAATCTTGTCTCCGAGCTTCGTTGTTCCTGTTGTAACTTCAGTATCCTCTCCCTTGCTGCTTCTTATATTGTCAATATAAGCTGTAACCTGGTCCTGTGTAACATCAAGAGACGATCTGTCTACCTCTACCTCAACGCCCTTGTATTCTCCGAGATCAACATACTGCTTATATGTCTCAGAATCTTTCTGAAGCTGCTCTGAATAATTAACATTAGATGTACTTCCCTTAGTTCCCGCTTCGCTTCCGTTATCTCCTGACTTGCCACACGCAGTAAAGGTCAGCGCCATGGTAAGCATAAGTGCTGCTGCCAAATAACTTTTTCTCATTACAAAATCCTCCTAAAATACAATACCGCATAACCGCCGTATCTTATTATTTATACCATGTTTTCATATAAATTAAAAGTAATTTAAGCAAATTCACATTCATTTCACATTGTACTTATTACCTTAACATGCTAAAATCATTTATTATTAAAAATATGCACCGAAAGGCTTACCGCACATGAGAAAGACGTTACACAGAATTATATGCTTATGCATTCTTACATCAATACTAACGGCCACTGCCGGATGCTCCTTACCGGCAGGACGTCCCATCGCACTCTCAGAGCCTTTAAGCGTGTCCGGTTTCAAGCTCAATACATATGTAGAAATTAAAGGCTACGATACAACATCCAACGAGAAGCTTCTCACAGAAGCACTTAATCTGTGTGACAGATACGAGATGATATTTTCGCGCTCTCTTCCCGACAGTGAACTGTCAAAGCTTAACCGTCACGAGATTACAACTGTAAGTGCACCATTGGGAGAACTCATATCTTACGGCATAGAATACGGGCAGTTATCCGGCGGCAGCTTTGATATCAGCATCGGTTCCGTGTCATCGCTCTGGGATTTTACTTCCGATAATCCTTCTGTCCCTGACTCTTCCGACATTGCCGATGCCCTTGAATATGTAGGATATGACCGAATAACACTTGCAAAAAATGAAGATGGGACTTATAATGTATCAATTCCCGACAAAATGATACTCGACCTTGGTGCAATCGCCAAAGGCTATATTGCCGACCGTATTAAGGATTATCTCACCGATAACGGCGTCAGAAGCGCACTTATCAATCTTGGTGGTAATGTCTTATGTGTTGGTAACCGGCCTGACAACAGTGCGTTCAATGTAAGAGTCCGCAGACCTTTTGCAGAATCTTCCGCATATATCTGTTCAGTAAATGCTTCAGATATGTCAGTTGTATCATCCGGTACATATGAAAGATGCTTTACATATGGAGGGAATTTTTACCATCATATACTTAACCCTGCTGACGGATATCCGTACAACAACGGCCTTACACAGGTAACAATATTTTCAAAGGCTTCTGTTACAGGTGACTGCATGAGCACAACCTGTTTTACCCTCGGTCTTGATAAGGGACTCAGTCTTATTGAGAATACAGACGGGGTTGAGGCCGTCTTCGTCACGGAGGACGGTTCACTGCATTACAGCAGTGGAGCGAAGCAATATCTACAGGAGTATTAACAGTAATGGAACCATTAGTAAGCATAATAATTCCGGTATACAATGCACAGCAGACTATTGAGCGTTGTCTGTGCAGCATACGGAATCAGACTTTTAGCAACTTTGAAGTTCTTATGGTTAATGACGGAAGTCATGACCACTCCATGCGCATTCTCGAAAAATTTGCCAACCTGGATCCGCGTTTTATTATAATTGACAAGAGTAACAGCGGCGTTTCTGACAGCCGCAACATTGCCATGGAATGCGCATGCGGAAAGTATTTTCAATTTGTTGATGCTGATGACTGGATTCCGTCTGATGCTGTTGAATCCCTGATCAACGCTGCCGAAAACAACAATTCAGACATGGTAATATGTGATTACCGCCGCGTAATAGGCCACATGTTCACGACAAAGGGGCACATTGATATATCAGGCACGATAAGCAAACGCACCTATGCCGAGTACATGATGAAAGCCCCGGCTAACTACTACTATGGCGTCATGTGGAATAAGTTCTACCGTGCTGATCTTATACGTGCACACCGCATAAAGTGCCCGCTTGAGCTTCAGTGGTGCGAAGACTTCCAGTTTAATCTCGAATTTCTTCAATACGCAGATTCCATATATGTGCTTACAAAGCCGCTTTATTATTATGTCAAGACCAAAGGCAGCCTTGTTGACAGCAATATTGACTTACGAAAGACCGTCCGCACCAAGCGGCTTCTGTTTGACTACTACCGGAGATTATATGAATCACTTGATATGTATGAGCAGAACCGTCTCAGACTACAGACATTTTTTATAGATTTTGCAAGGGACCGTGTAAAATCCGACACATATGATGAATATACGGAATCAGAACAATTATAGGCGGCATGGGATTATCCCGGTGCCGCACAAAAAAGAGACTGCCGCACCTGAATTAGAAGTTAATTCACGGTACGGCAGTCTCTTTTCTATAATTAATACACAATCTTTAGCCTGAGTATACGAATCACTCAGCGTCTGAGTCTTATGATGTTGTGTTCTTATTGAAGAAATCATCAAACTTCTTCATTACTGCATCATATGTCTTGGATGAAATATCAGGAAGATCTTTGCCCCAGCTCTTAGTAGCTTCCTTGAAGCCCTTCTCGACTGCCTCTTTCATCTTCTGCATCTTCTCTTCATCGCCGCCTGACAGTGCCATTGCAAAGTCATATATTCTGTCTGATGTCTGGCTTACACCCCAGTATCCGTCATCCGAGATGTCTGCCTTAGCCTGTGCTATAGTATCAGCATCTGCCGTGAACTCACCGTTAGCAAGCTTCTGCCACATATCATCAACAGAATTAATCTTCAGTCCCTGATCCTTGAATATTTTCTCAACAAGTGACTGCATCTGGCTGATTCTGCTGTTGGTATCTGCCTTCATCTTTGCAACAAGTGCTGAATTGGCTGTCTTTGATGTTGTCTTATCAGTCTTAGATGCCTCATATACTGCTGATGCCTCCGCCTGCCTGCTTGCAGATACATCCGAACTCTTGCCTGATGTTCTTGTAACACCGCTCTCATATGATGAATATGACGATCCTGACTGAACTGCTCCTATACTCATATAATTCCTCCATTCCGCCGCATCCTGCGGCAACATACTTACTTAAGGAAGTGTAACTGCCACCCTCCGTGGTAACACAAATAAAAGCATTATTCTGCTCTATTGTCATTATCGGCACACATTCCCCAAAACTTAATACCCGGCACTTTTTTTCTTGTAAATATTTCACCATGCTGTTAAAATAGTCCTATAAATAATTTATTGAAAGGGGAACTACATTTTGACAGACAATAATGTTAATAATGAACTTGATTTGAAGGATGACAGCCTTGATGTTATCGAACCGCTCGAGATAGAAGAGACTGCAGATGAAGAAATTGAAATCGTAGATGTAGGCGATGTGCCTCCTAAGGAGGTAGACCTCAATCTCGGAGATGAACCTTTTGAGATTGGCATGGATACTGTCGAGAAGATGGATGCCGCATCTGTGCCGGCACCTGAAGAGATTGAAGACGCCGGTACCGATGCTCCTAAGAAGGATGTAATGTTTAAGGATTTCGATTCTATTTACGAATCATTCATGGGAGACGCCAACAAGAAGCTTATACTTATAGCTGCACTTGTTGCAATAATCGGAAGCTTCTTCGTATTCTGCAAGATCAGTGTTGGCAATGATATGCCTGCGCAGGCAATCGCCGTATTTTTCAACGGACTGAGTGAGAGCTTAATCAGCAGAATCTTAAGCAAGATCTGCATTCTTGCAATCATTGCAGTTGTAGTACTCGTTATGATTAATCTTAAGAATATTGCATCCAAGGTTATGCTTGCAACACTTCTTCTGTATGTAATACAGTGTGCACTCTTTATCTTCCTTAGTGCAGCATCATACGCGACACCGGTGACATCATTAAGACCCGGTCTTGGATTCATAATAACAACACTCGGTATCCTTGTAATGGCTTTCGGTGTACATAAGAACAAGGTAACCGTACGCCTCTACAAGTAATCAACCTGTATAGAATTACATTACACAGCCGGAGGGATGACATATTTTAAGCAGCGCAGGCGCGCCGCACGTCAACATGTCATCCCTCCGGCATCATTATCTCATTATCTGATTATCATTTGTCTTTTTTGTCTGAATTTCAGTTCTGCAGGATTCCTTTCTTCATCAGTATGAGCCTGTCACCGGCACTTACCTCCTCCCCTTTCAGCGTATTACACGTCTTTATATCATCAACTGTCGTATGATGCGATTTTGCGATTGACCAGAGTGTGTCCCCCGGCTTTACGATATATCCGGTAATGAGCGGCAGAGACATGTATGCTGCCTTATCAGCCTCCTGTATTCTTATGTCATCTATAATATCACGCTTTGTACTCCCGAACACAATTACGTCAAGTGCTGCTGATGCCTTCACTTCAATTCCGTCCGAAGCTTTCACTGCATTTATCTTTTCAAGGTCAGCATTCATCATAAGCGATATAACCTCTTCCGCCTTCTTCCCTCTCGCTTTGCAAAAATCTTCCATCCCACGTACCTCTATCTTCTGACCGAACGGGATCTCGCCTTTGACGCAGTAGAGCATTCCGCTCTTATCAGTACAGAGTGCGTTTACATCAACAGTTCCATTGACCTCGACATTACTCCCCTCATAGGATATATCCTGCACCTTCACCTGTCCGCGGCAGCTGCATATATCGCCTATTGCTCCTGTATCTGTCTTAAGCATTCCCGCAGCGCGGCATCTCGTATTATTGTGCGTCATAAGCTTAAGAAGCTTTGCCTGCGACGTTACGGCTATTGCCTCACCTGCCGGGAGATAGCAGTCTGTAACAATCTCATGCTTCTTCTCCTCATATGCATGTATTCCAAGCTCACATACAGCTTCAGCCTCAAGCACTCTGTCCTCACCATCGGCATCGGGTCTTATCTGGACACTTCCGCCCTGCTGTCTGCATGACACAAAGCATACCGCATCTGCGGATGCACCGCTGACATCAACCGCCTGTGTGACATTTTCCTGAGATTCATGCCACATCATAATTCCATCATTACTCCTATATATGGCAAATATATTTACCAGAACTTCCGCATTAATTCCGGAATCCGTCATATGAAATGCAACAGGGCAAACATCAACCTCATCCCATACAATCTCTGCTATATCAGGACTTGCTTTCGGTATATCAATATTACATCTTATTCTGAGGCTGTCTGTTGAATTGACCGTAAGCTGCGCATATCCTATATCCTCTTTCTTTACCTGCAGACCTGACTCCGTATTTGCACACTCATACGGAAGTTCAACGTCCTCATATTTCTCACTGTAGAGCTTAACCGTTATTACCGCCCTCACATTAATCTTTCTCGAATTAACCACACGCACAATCAAATCTTCAAGCCTTGTGTCACACTGCACTTTTTCATCCGATGATTCAACCTCGGCATTAATGCTCTCCATAAATTCCATGCTGCCCGTCATACACGCAGCTTCGTCACCAAGATAAAGTACTGCTGCCGTAAGCACTCCGGCCAACTGCGCTTTGCCGTCATTTATCCGTACACTGTCAACCTGCACTGTTCCTCTTTTATTGATAATCCTCTCTATATCCGGTTTTGAATCAGGCACATTAAAATCCTGATCGAGGCTTATCTGTGTCTCTACGATATTTTTTACAACGCTGTTATGTACTATATATTTTTCAAGTTCCATTGTCCCTCCCGACTGCTGACGTGCAGCTATTCAAATATTACCGGCTCACTCCGGTTCTCGATCTTAACTACGATGTACGGGTATGTCTTTGCTTTGCTTATGTTCTCCTTTTTTTGCGGTCCTATAAGACTCGTCTTAATATATATTGCATTCTCGCCAAGATAAATGCTGTCAAGCCTTATACTGTAACCTCCTGTCTGCTGTTCACCATATCCTGCAACAATGTACATATACTCATTAGTCGCATATGTAAGATGCATCTGTTCATTCTTTCTGGCGTCTATCATCTCAGCGAGCTCCTTTGGAACATCCTCATCCTCCACAACAGTATAGTCAAGATCCTGCACCTTATCGGGTGATGACCTGATAATCCCACAGCCGGCCTGCACCATAAGCACTGCGGCTGTAAGCATGAAACACAATCTCTTAAAGAATTTGAATCTGCCCTCTGTTCTACACAAAAAAATCACCTGCAAAGACATTCTTAAAACATCTTATTACAGGTGATTTGAATTTAGTACATATTTGTGGTTATTTTACCGTGTTCTGTATATATCCGCCGGCATATCCGTCAGGATATTAACATTATTCGGCATATCCGTTAGGATTATTCTTCTGCCATCTCCATGAATCCTCACACATCTTGCGAAGATCGCGCTCTGCCTTCCATCCGAGTTCTCTTTCAGCCTTAGAAGGGTCTGAATAACACATCGGAACATCTCCCGCACGTCTTGGCTTAAAGTCAAACGGAATCTCAATTCCCGAAGCTTCCTCAAAACTATGGATAACATCAAGAACACTGTATCCGATTCCGGTACCAAGGTTATATATTGCAAGGCCAGGCTTCTCGTTAAGCTTCTCAACAGCCTTGATATGTCCGAGTGCGAGGTCAACTACATGTATGTAATCCCTTATACATGTTCCGTCAGGAGTATCGTAATCATTGCCAAATACGCCGAGTCTTGCAAGCTTGCCGACTGCGACCTGCGTAATATAAGGCATAAGATTGTTAGGAATACCATTAGGATTCTCTCCGATTGTTCCGCTCTCATGCGCACCGATTGGGTTGAAATAGCGGAGAAGAATCACATTCCACTCAGGGTCAGCAAACTGTATATCTGTAAGAATCTGCTCAAGCATTCCCTTAGTACGTCCGTAAGGATTAGTAATCTCACCCTTAGGGCACTCCTCCGTAATAGGCACAAATTCAGGATTGCCATACACCGTTGCTGATGATGAAAATACGATATTCTTGCAGCCATGCTTTCTCATCACATCAAAGAGCACCAGTGAACCCGATATATTATTGGCATAATATTCAAGCGGCTTCTGAACAGATTCACCTACTGCCTTAAGTCCTGCAAAATGTATGCATGAGTCGATATTCTCATTATCAAACACTTTGTTAAGGGCCTCGCGGTCATTGATATCACACTCATAAAAAGGAACTTTCTTTCCTGTTATCTTCTCAACCCTGCTTAATGCCTCACGGCTTGAATTACAAAGGTTATCAACAACAACTACATCATAGCCCGCATTCTGAAGTTCTACTACCGTATGACTTCCGATATAACCTGCTCCGCCAGTTACTAAAATCGCCATAATTCCTCCATTCCGTATACGTCCTACATCCAGAACGCAACAATATGCATTACCCTGTAATACAACTCAGGATTACTCTCAACAATACTCTCCGTATCGCTCATGAAAATACGCATAAAATTATAAAACATACCTTCGGTAAATGCAACCATCATAAAACATTTGTATAGCTTTAATGACAGCTCGCTTCCGTGTTCACTGATATATTCATACAATGCAAACACTGCTATTGACGCTGCTACAAAGAATATCCAGCAAAAATCCATAACGTATCTTGCAAGCACACCGGCCATCTGTATATCAGCAACCATAATAACAAGACCGGCAATCATCATTGCACGCATCATTGCCAGTGCTTTCTTATTCTTCCATATGCCCGTCTTTCCAAGAAATGCTGCCGCTACCGGCCACAGCCACATATTGCATGCAAGAATTCCTCCATACAGTGTCTCAGATATTGTTGTTCCCATATAGGTTGTACTAACTCCAATACTCTGTATGAACGGAAATACCGCCGTTGTCTGCGGTGTTTCAAAAAGGAATGAGAATATTCCAAGAAAAGTTCTTCCGGCAACAAAGCCTCTCTGTGTCATATCATTAGTTGTAAGGTTATAATTGGCACCGTAGTCGATTGGAGAACCAAATCTTATATAATTGTAATACATCACCAGTATGGCTATAACAACATACGGAATTACAAATGCAGCAGTGTTGCCGTATTTCTTGCCAAGAAGCAGTATCTTCTTCTTAAATACCGGATCAAAGAACAGTGCAATCGCCGTAAATGATACGACAAGCTGCTGCGGTCTGCTTGCCGACACAAGTGCCATACACAGTGAACCTGCTGCAAGCAGCGGCTTGGACAATGTTCCATCCTCCTTAATACTTCGTATCCAGAAGCCGAGGCCCCACAATGACAGCACAACCGCCGTTATGATTGGAAGTGAGTAAAAGTCAGGCCGCATCATAACTGCAAGTGCCCCACAGCCCGTACACATCATAACGCACGCAAGCATGTATATAATAAACGGTGTTTTCTTAAACCATCGTTCAACTATACTTCCAAGCAGATAAAATGTTCCCACAATAAGCAGAATTCCCATTATATATATTCCTATATAGGTCTGAAAATCCTCTCCTGTCGCCAGATAATACGGCAGATAGAATATAAGCTCCGGCAGCACTCCAAAATACACATAATATTTGCCGTTATAATACGATCTATCCCATCTGTAATCCACATTAAGCCTGGTTCTTAAATCCGTGTCATACGGATTATCCATCGCCTTAAGCTTTGCAGACGGCTCATCTTCAAGACTTACGCTTCCATGTGCAAACGCTCTTGCAAGATCCTGATACTGATAGTGCTGATCCCATCTCGGAACAACAAAATACGGATTGGAATTAACCACCTTGAAGAATATCAGGACAAGTCCCATTCCAATAATGAACTTAACGGCTTTTTGTTTTACATTTTTCCTGTCATAGATAAATGCATATGCACCGGAATGCGGTCTCAAAAGATACAGAACTGACAAAACCAGCCACACAACCGCAATCCTTCCAAAAGAAATAAAGAACGGAACATGTGCATTATATGCTATGTCATATATGTGCATGACAGTACCTATCGGCTCATCAAACTGAATCTTAATGTTATTTGTGTTACCGCTGAGATGCAGCGTTATATACTGGCTCTGCTTAACCTTATGGACAACGTCCCTGTCGCCAAGCTTCTGATACTGTGCATTAGCCGCATCATCGGCATACACAGCTATCTGCGTTGTGTCAAACTTTCCGTTATAGATACTTGTCGAATCATACCCGGAAGCATTAAAAATCTGTACATCAATATACAGATTCTTAACATTGGTGTTAATATCTTTTATCTCTATATATCCACCTGCACGGACCATCTTCAGGTTACCGTCATTCTGCCTGTTAAGTCCACCGCCGATAGTATAACTGCCAATCTGTGTCTGGTTATATCCCAGCGAGAATATTGCTTTGTAGTTGAACAGCAATAGCTCTGCTGCAAGTGTAATCAGAAGAATTACTATAAATGGTCTTGCTTTTTTTAATATGAACATTGGTATATGACTCCTTACTTTACTGCGTATTTGGTCTTGAAGAATCTCTTGCGGCATCCCTATCTCCAAGTCCCGATATATCTGCATCATTATCGCCCCTCGGCAATGTTGCTGCGTTATGTTCAACTCCTGATACCGACCCCTGTACCGGCACAGCCGGTCCTGTCACTGCTATATCAGCCGGTACCGTATATGAAGGCAGTGATGGAATCTGGACATTAGTTATTGTCTCCGGTTCACTATGCATGGTTACTGCCTGTGAAGACGCATGCTGCGTTGCTGCTTCCGTCTGCTTTACCGTATACTGTGCAAACGGAAGCTGTGGCAGTCCTGCGTGTATCTTCTCCATATAATCATGCCATATCGTCTTGTTATCATTTATGCTCTTAGTTATCGTCTTAGGCATATCGTAACCAACCCACACGCTTGTCGTATAATATCTGCTATATCCGACAAACCATGAATCTTTATTATCATTGGTAGTTCCCGTCTTACCTGCAACAATTGCATTATCAATTGCCGCTGCTGCACCTGTACCCTCTGATACAACAGTCTGAAGCATATCAGTCATCATACGGCATGCGTCCTGCTCATATACTTTTGTGCCCCGGTTAGACGTATTTACAATCTCCTTGCCGTCTATCGTTGTAATCTGTGTTATGCATGTAGGTGTCCTGTATATTCCGTCATTTTCGATAGCTGCATATCCGCCTGCCATCTCTTCTGTGGTAACACCATATGTAAATCCTCCAAGTGCACCGGCTACTCTGTCTTTATCAACAAACACCTTCCTGAAACCTAATTTTATAAGAAATGCTGTTCCCGCCTTAGGCGTTATTTTCTCATATATGCTCCACGCCACCGTATTCTTGGATACTCTCACGGCCTCACGGAGCGTCATATCGCCGGAATAATTACGGTCTGCATTGGCCGGGCCTCCCTCTATTGCCTCATCCGTGACAATTGAATCCGGCGTTGCACCAAGCTGCAGGTATGGCGTGTATACATTAAGCGGCTTTATTGTTGAGCCGGGCTGTCTGTAACTTTGATATGCCCTGTTAAGTGTGTATCCATCATAATCCTGCGTACGTCCGCCAACAATTGCAACAACGTTACCTGTCGAATTATCAATGCATGTGGCAGCCCCCTGAAGTGCATACACACCTTCGTCACTTACCTCTGTCTCATCCGCAAGCGCATTATCAACAGCTTCCTGAAGTGCTTTCTGCTTGTCAGTATCTATAGACGTATATATTGTATATCCACCGCCGAACAGCTTCTGCTGGCATGTACTGTAGAACTGGTCGTATTTGTCACAGTATGCATTATAGGCGCTCTCACTCTCAAAGTTATTCTGAAAGCTGAAGCCATACGCTTTCATTAGACTTTCTGTAGCACACCTCTTGACATAAGTATCAACATAATTATTATGGTGGTTCTGCTGCTCATCGAGAACTATTTCCTCACCAAGCGCCGTGTGATAACTGACAGTACTCAGCTTTCCGTCCTCGTACATCTGCAGCAGTACAAGATTTCTTCGCTCAAGCGTACTGTTAATGTTCTTAACCGGATCATATTTGCTTGGGCTGTTAGGTATTGCTGCAAGGAATACCATCTCCGACGTTGTAAGTTCTGATACGCCCTTACTGAAATAACCTCTCGCCGCTGCTTCTATTCCATAGTATCCATTGGCAAAATTAATATTATTTATATAGAATTCAAGGATCTGCTGCTTGGAATACTTCTTCTCAAGCTCTCTTGCAAGAAACATCTCCGTAATCTTACGATCCCATGTTACTTCCTGTGTAAGATATACATTACGTGCAAGCTGCTGCGTTATCGTACTTGCTCCCTGCTCTATCTCGTCACTCTTCTGGTTGGCTATTATTGCACGCAATATACTGAAGTAATCTATTCCCTTATGGGAGTAGAACTTCTTGTCCTCTGTAACGACAAATGCATCCTTAATAACCTGCGGTATCTCCGAATATGTAACATAATACATATCCTTCGACGCCCGCATTGTAAGAAGCACGTTGCCCTTAGAGTCATAAGCGACAGTAGTCTGTGTGGACTTGAAGTCATCTGCCTTGCTCTTTGCCGCTATAGCCACCGCCTCATTGCGCAGTTTCAGCACTTTCATAACTGTTGGCAGCGATATCACCGCTGCCATACATATAATTATTCCTAATACGGCAAGAATAATCCTGCGTATCCTTCTTTTCTTTCTTCTTGTTAACGCCATATAAAACCTCGTACTGCTATCTGATGTAGCTTACAAATATATTGCCCCACTGTTCAAATAACTTTGAAGCTTCTCCTATAGTCTGTGTAACTTCCTGTCCTGAAGCGACATCATAGAATGTCACATTCTTTGAATCATATGCCTTTATCACAACATACGAATCTGCGCCATATCTGCCGACAACAGGCCGTGATGTACCGACTATCGAAAGGACGTTGTCAAGGCTTGCACCCTGCAGGTTAAGTGCAGTAACTCCTGATGCATTAATTATCTCAAGTGCATTTTTGCCACTGTCAAAGCCCGCCTGTGCATCAGATGACAGACCTGCCATAGACAGCATTATATCAATTCCCCCGGCAAATGTCTGTGAACTTTGTTTGTAGAAAGCATTTATTCCTCCGAGACTCATGCTCGACGGCTTATATCTTCTCCATACTTCACGTCCCTGTATATCAAGCACATTGCCATAAGTTGAGTCTGCTGCAGCAATTGCCTTTTCAAGTGATACAAAGCTTCCCTGGAACCTTCCGTATCCATACACATAATACCTACTGTCATTGGCAAACTGCGTGTCAACTCTTATAATCTCTCCCGATGAAAACTGCACTGAAGAAGACGTCTTCATTGATGCCATGGCCGCAGATTTTACTTTATTGACAAGGTCAATGTAAAGCTCCTTCTTTCTGCTCTGCGTTGCTACAACCTCAACATATGCTCCTGTATCCTGGACATTCTCTTCACGGTTGAGAAGCTGGTCGACACTCGTCGTCTCATAATCGCTGTCCCCATTCTTAACCACACGTGTAAGGTTAAGCCTCATTCCCTGAACAGTTGCGGCACTAACATATATACCGTCATTCTGATATTCCTTAATCAGATTATTGCCGCTGTCCATAATCGCAATCCTGTACATTGGGAACATAACACCGCCGTTAGAATACCTGACAATGTCATCCGCATGTGCTTTACCATATACAAAATCATTCTTGATATATCCGATTACCCTGAGCCTGTCGCCCTGCTGGGCTTTTATCTGATAATCAGTTCCTGATGCCATATCGAATATTCTTATCGTATCTGTATTATACAGCTGTCCGTTAAGGCTGTAGGCAATTGCGGTACCATTCTCCGAGACTGCATATGTCTCATCGGTAAGCCCGCTTATCTCCGTCATCTTCTCCTTGCTGGTAAGGTCTATTGAATAAAGTGAATCGTCAAGCAATATATAGAATGCCCCGTTAGCACCTATGTATGCAACTTCACCCACATTCTCTGACAGTACATCATAAGGCACGTCAACCGGTATGTATATAAGCTCGCTGACATCATTTTTCTTAGCATCATAACGACACAGTGATACTCCTACTTCACCTTCGTGCTCACCTCTGTTCATATATCCGTATACGATAAAATGTATATTGCCGTCATCATCTACTTCCATTACCTTGATATTAT
>CAMBEF010000030.1 GCA_945865495.1 uncultured Bacteroides sp.
AGGATTGCGATGATATCCTGCAGCTCCTTGTACTTCTGGAGAATCTCCTGTACCTGACGTGCAACCTTATAATGTTCCTCACCTACTACCTTAGGATCAAGCATTCTTGATGTAGACTCAAGAGGGTCTACTGCCGGATAGATACCAAGCTCAACAATTGAACGTGAAAGAACAGTTGTTGCATCAAGATGTGCGAAGGTTGTTGCCGGTGCCGGGTCAGTAAGGTCATCGGCAGGCACATATACTGCCTGTACAGAAGTGATTGAACCATTCTTTGTAGATGTGATTCTCTCCTGAAGTGCGCCCATCTCTGTCTGAAGTGTAGGCTGGTAACCAACGGCTGAAGGCATACGTCCGAGAAGAGCTGAAACCTCTGAACCTGCCTGAGTAAATCTGAAGATATTATCGATGAAAAGAAGGACATCCTTTCCACCCTGATCTCTGAAATACTCTGCCATTGTAAGTCCTGTAAGACCTACTCTCATTCTCGCTCCAGGTGGTTCGTTCATCTGACCGAACACCATGGTAGTCTTGCTGAGAACTCCTGATTCCTTCATCTCACCGTAGAGATCGTTACCCTCTCTTGTTCTCTCACCAACACCTGTGAATACTGAGTATCCGCCGTGCTCTGTTGCTATATTTCTGATAAGCTCCTGTATAAGTACCGTCTTACCAACTCCGGCACCTCCGAACAGACCAATCTTACCACCCTTCTGGTAAGGGCAGAGAAGATCGATTACCTTAATACCTGTCTCAAGAACCTCAGCCTGTGTTGACTGTTCTTCAAAAGAAGGTGCCTGTCTGTGAATAGGCAGGTAAGTATCTGTCTGTGGTTCCGGCTTATTGTCAATAGGTTCACCCAGAACGTTGAACATTCTTCCAAGGGTATTCTCGCCTACAGGAACAGTTATTGGTCTGCCTGTTGATTCTGCTTCCATACCTCTGACAAGTCCGTCAGTAGGTCCCATGGCAATACATCTTACAGTGTCGTCTCCAAGCTGCTGTGATACTTCGACAACAAGCTTTTCGCCGTTCTTTCTTGTGATGTTTATGGCTGAGTTAATAGGAGGCAGATTACCATCAGTAAATCTGATGTCGATAACCGCACCAATAATCTGAGTAATCTTACCCATACTGTTTGCTGCCATTTTCCCACTCCTTTATTATAATTATTGTTTAAGAAATCGCATTTGCTCCCGCAATAATCTCCGTAAGCTCCTGCGTAATAGCTGCCTGACGTGCTCTGTTGAACTTAAGCTCAAGATCTGAGATCATCTCCTCAGCGTTGCTCGTTGCACTATCCATCGCCTGCATTCTTGCACCGTTCTCACTTGCGACAGCTTCCTTAATTGCTCCGTATATAAGACTTGTAATGTACTTAGGAATTATGAGATCAAGTGCTCTGTCCTCTTCAATCTCATAATTCATAGGAATAACATTGTCAGCCTTCTCGCCATCCTGCTGCATCATGTCTGATGATACAGGAAGGAGCTTAAGAAGCTTAGGCTCGTGAACTACCGTATTCTTGAATCCGGTATATGCTATATATATCTCGCCGATATTTCCTGCTTCAAAATCCTGAAGCATTCTCTTGCAGATATTCATTGCATCATTATAAAGCGGTGCATTGATGACATCCGAGTAATCCTCGTCTGCCATCGCATATCCCTTGCGCTCAAGTATTTCTCTAGCCTTGCGTCCCATGCTGTATATAAGGACATCATCCTTGTCAAATCCGCCTTCAGTAACAAGCTTTGCCACGTTGGCATTATAACCTCCGGCAAGTCCTCTGTTAGAGGATATTACAAGGATTCCCTTCTTTGCAGACGGTGACGGCTGAAGATATCTGTGAACGATGTTAGTTGAACGTGCAAGCATTCCGCATACAGTCTCATACATCATGTCACTGAAAGGTCTTGAGTTTTCTGCTGAAGTCTTCGCTTTTTGAAGCTTAACAGTAGAAACAAGTTTCATAGCCTTTGTTATCTGGCTTGTGCTCTGAATACTCTCTCTGCGCCTCTTTATATCTCTCATGGAAGCCATAGCTTATCACCTCCATGCTTTCTTGAACTCTTCGATTGCCTTAACCAGAACTTCCTCTGTACTGTCAGAGATTACCTTTTCCTTCCTGATATTCTCAGGAATCTCAGGATACTTTGTATTAATGAATTCAAACAGGCCGTCCTGGAACTCACCTATTCTGTCAACATCTACATCAAGAACATACTTCTTTGTAACTGCGTAGATGATAATTACCTGATATTCAACAGGCATTGGGCTGTACTGAGGCTGCTTTAACATCTCCTTGATTCTCGCACCCTGTGCAAGCTTCTCGGAAGTATCCGCATCAAGCTCTGAACCGAACTGTGCAAATGAAGCAAGCTCTCTGTACTGTGCAAGGTCAACTCGGATTGGCGCTGCAATCTTCTTCATGGCCTTGATCTGTGCTGAACCACCAACTCGTGATACAGAAAGACCTGCATTAACAGCCGGTCTGAAACCTGCGTTGAACATCTCTGTCTCAAGGTAAATCTGTCCGTCAGTGATTGAAATAACATTAGTAGGAATGTATGCAGATACATCACCTGCCTGAGTCTCAATAATCGGAAGTGCTGTAAGTGAACCTCCGCCGTACTCATCTGACATTCTTGCTGCTCTCTCAAGAAGTCTTGAATGCAGATAGAATACATCACCCGGATAAGCCTCACGTCCTGGTGGTCTCTTAAGGAGCAATGAAAGTGTACGGTATGCCGTAGCATGCTTGCTTAAGTCATCATACACAACAAGTACATCCTTGCCCTGTTCCATCCATTCCTCACCAATCGCACATCCTGCATATGGTGCAATATACTGAAGTGGTGCCATCTCACTTGCTGTAGATGCTACAACTGTTGTATAAGCCATAGCGCCGTAATCCTCAAGTGTCTTAACAATGTTGGCAACAGTTGATGCCTTCTGTCCTATGGCAACATAGATACAAAGTACATCCTGTCCCTTCTGATTGATAATTGTATCAATGGCAATAGCTGTCTTACCGGTCTGTCTGTCACCGATAATAAGCTCTCTTTGTCCTCTTCCGATTGGTACCATCGCATCGATAGCCTTAATACCTGTCTGAAGCGGAGTATCTACTGATTTTCTTGTGATAACACCAGATGCAACTCTCTCTATCTGGCGGTATCTGTCTGTCTCGATAGGTCCCTTACCGTCTATAGGCTGTCCAAGGGCATTGACAACTCGTCCGATCATTGCGTCACCTACAGGCACCTCAACTACTCGTCCCGTTGTCTTAACCGTATCACCTTCGTTAATGCTGTCAGCACCGCCAAGCAGTACCGCACCTACATTATCCTCCTCAAGGTTCATGACCATGCCATAAACTTCACCAGGGAATTCAAGAAGCTCGCCCTGCATTGCATTATCCAGCCCATGGATACGTGCAATACCGTCAGCAACCTGAATAACCGTACCTACGTCAGACACTTCAAGCTCTGTGGAATATCTTTTAATCTGCTCTTTTATAACAGAGCTGATTTCTTCCGGTCTTAATTTCATGAAGTCCGTGCACCTTCTTTCTGATAAAGTACAATCCTAATCTCCAAGCTGAATCTTCTTAAGCTGCTTTGTAAGATTGTCTAACTGGCTCTTTATACTGCTGTCAAATACGCGGTCGCCAATTCTTATTATTATCCCGCCTATTATTGACTTGTCAACGTTGTAATTCATCTCGAATTCAACATATTTTGTTGTGGCAAGGAGCTTATCCGTAACAGCTTTCTTCTGCTCTTCCGATAACGGCTCTGCAGTTGTTACATACGCCCTGCCTATATTCTTGTACTCCCTGACTCTGTCAGTAAAGTACTCAAGTGCTCCGGTTATATCATTATGTCTCTGCTTTACTACCATGAGCTGCAGAAGCCCCTGCATTTCAGCAGACACATTATCTTTGAATATTCCGGATACGACCTTTGCCTTCTCTTCTCTGGCTATCTTCGGATTGTTGAGCAGTTTTCCAAGGTCTTCATTGTCCTTGAAAGCTTCCATGACAAACACTGCATCTTCAAGAAGTTTATCTACACAACTATCTTCGACAGCCGCATCAAATAATGCTTCGCCATAAGTCTTAGATACTAGTTTTGCCATACACCCTCACCTATTCCATCCAAAGATTCTCTGATTACCTCATCACTGTACTGTGCATCAATGTTGTCAGCAATAAGCTTTCTGGCTGCAACTGAAGCATAGTCAATAATCTCCTGTTTGATCTCATCATTAACGCGCTTCTTCTCGAGTTCGGCTTCAACCTTTGCACGGTCAAGAATCCTGTCTGCCTCAGCCTTCGCTGATGCATCTTTAAGTTCCTCTCTGTGTTTTGCTGTTGCTTTTGCCTCATCAATTATGCGCTTTGTCTCAGAATCTGCTGATGCAAGCTTTGCCTCATATTCGGCCTTAAGCTTCTGAGCTGATTCTACGGAATCCGCAGCTGCCTGTCTTGCATCCGTAACGGCCTGACGTCTCTTTTCAAGAAAGCCCTTGGCCATTCCGCTTCCAAAATATCCTGCGACAAAAAAGAGAATGAATACATTGATGGCAGTGATTAAGGCATTAACATTAAATACTGCTGATATAGCTTCTATCATACTCTGCCTCCTGCCTCCTTCAATGCTTCATTAAGAAGTGCATCATCCACAGGCTTGTCAACTTTCTGATTGGTTACTCTTGCTGCCATTGCCGAAGCAATGTCCTTAACCTCATCACGAACTGATGACTGTGCCGCTTCAAAGTCTTTCGAAGCTTCGCTTCTTGCAACAGACATAATATCTGCTGCCTTAGTCTTGGCATCATCAAGTACTTCCTGCTCTTTCTTAATCATCTCACGGCGTGATTCTCCGAGAATATTATCTGCTTCCCTGTTAGCTTCAAGGATTCTCTGCTCATATTCAGCTTTAAGCTTCTGCGCCTCAGCCGTATCGGCAGCCGCCCTGGCATTCTGGTCATCCAGCCTCTTCTTACGCTCTTCGAGCAGTTTTCTTACCGGAATGAAAAGAACATACTTCAGGAAAACATACAGTATTAATACATTCACCATAGTGAATGCAGTATCAAACAGTGTCTGATAATCAAGGCCGAATAATCTTTCTGTCTCTTCAGCTGTCTGTGCTGCAGCCACAACCGCGGTCTGCATGTAAATACCGACAGCACTACTCATGATTCCCAATATTCTGCCTCCTTTAATTAACGCTGTATCGTCTTATGCATCTTACTTGAAAGGCTTAACGAACATAAGAATAATAGCTACCGCAAATCCGTAAAGACCTGTTGTCTCGGCAACGGCCTGTCCAAGAAGCATAGTTGAAGTGATATCTGACTTAGCACCAGGATTGTGACCTACTGCAGATGCTGCATAACCGGCTGCGATACCCTGTCCAATACCAGGTCCGATACCTGCGATCATTGCAATGCCTGCGCCAACTGCTGACATACCGTAAATAAACTCCTGTCCTGTAACCTGATTCATATAAAAATCCTCCGTTTAATAAAAATATTGTTGTTAACCTGTAAATGTGTTAACTAATCAGCAATCTTATCATTGACATATACCATTGTAAGCATGCTGAATACATACGCCTGAATGCATCCTGAGAACGCATCGAAGTAGACGTGCAATGCCGCCGGAATACCAATCTTTACAAAGACCGGCAACAAACCATATATCAATCCCATAAGCACGGTACCGGACATAATGTTACCGAAAAGACGAAGCGATAACGACAATGGTACGGCAAATTCGCCTATAAGGTTAATCGGGAACAGCAGTGCAAATGGCTCGAACAGCGCTGTAAAATGCTTGACTTTGTTCTTCTTGATACCGCAGTAATGTATCATTCCAAACGTAATAAGACCAAGCGGCAGCGTAACACCATAATCTGCTGTTGGCGGGCGCAGTCCTAACAGACCGCTGACATTGCTTATAATGATGAAAATGAATATGGCTGATATATAGTTGACGAATCTCTTTGCCTGAGGTCCCATGCTTGCATTAACCATGTTACCGAGCATATCGATTGCCATCTCAACTACGTTCTGATAAGCTCCCGGAGTGTCCGATGCATCTGCCTTGTTAATTATGACTCTTGCAACTACTGCAAGTACCATAATAAAAATCATGACGATCCACATTGCAACATGTGTTGTTGTCATATGGACCTTAATCTTGTCAGTAATCGGAACTTCACACAGATACTTAATCATGAAATCAGCATCAAGTGCCACTGCATTCATCATTGGATTGATCACCCTGTTTCCCTCCTTTTCTCTTTATTTTGTGTAAAAATTTATTAGTAACGGGCTGTATATAAGCCGATACTTTCGTTGTAAACATAGCTGCTATAGATGCAAACATTGCTATAACGCCGCCTGCATAATACAGCACAATCTCCATAATAAGGAGAATCAGCACTCTTATGAAGAAACCTCCAAGTGTTCTCGCTACGGCTCCCTTTTGTTCATAATACACCGCTTTGTCAATAACAGAAGCCATGTGATACATTGAAATCATTGAGTAAATGATTCCTCCTGCATATCCGACAGCTATTGACGTTACATTAATACCGATAACAAATATCAGTATCTCTCCCACTGCCAGAAACAGTATCTGTAATAGAAGCATATCCGGAAGCACCGGATTAAGCGATCTAAGCCTCTCCATCATGTCTCTTTACCTTGCTTTCAATCTCTTCCTGCTGCCTCTTCTTCCGGCGCGCATCCTCAGCATCGATTATTCTCTTTGCTTCAACATAACCTGTTCTCGCCCCGGACACGAGTCCCACTACAAGAAGCGGTAATGTTGTTGACCAGCCGAATCTCGCATCAAGCCATATTCCGAGCCCCAGACACAGAAAAACAGGAACCATGACATACAGACTAAGTTGCGTTATTAATACGATATTGCGATATCCTGACATATCATTGTGTGTTCCCATCGTGTATATCCTCCTGCTTAACGCACCTATAATTTTACCATTACAGTCGCAATTTGTCCAATGAATATACTATAAACTTTTTATCTTAAATATGGTAATATTGCACATTTTGAAGATTGAATTATTTAAAAAATATTGCTATAATATTTTAAAATATACACACTAAAAACTGTACTTGAATTTACAAAAATGACATCTGTAATTTGCAGCATATATGCAGGAACGGAGAATAATATGGCAGCATTATTTCGTAAGAGACTTATTCCCGACGAATGTATAAGGCTTGATAATGACACCATACTTTACCGCAGTGATAACATTATCGTAACACGCTGGAATACATTTCGTCCCAAATCCGCTTTTTCATGGGGGATTTCATGTTATGTCATAGACAAAGGCTATAAAGTAAGCCGTTTTTTCAAAGAAGATAATTCACTCGCTTATATATATTGTGACATAATCGATACGATACACAACACCGGTGATGATTCATATATATTCACCGATCTTCTTGCGGACGTAATAATTGAGAATAACGGAATGGTCCGTGTCGTCGATATCGATGAGCTTGCTGATGCATATGACAGCTCAATCATATCACATGAACTTCTTTCCCTTGCCCTCCGCCGGCTTGACGCGTTACTCAAGATAGTCTATGACGGCTCAATCAGCATTTATACAGATATAATAGACCGCTACATATAATGTTATGCAGCGGTCTTTGTCTTTTTATTATTCACAGAGTAATCTCTATCTTTCTTCCCGTCCTCTGATACCTGTAGTAGCGCACTCCTGCAGCATCAAACATTCTCTTTGATGCAATGACTGATGCTGATGTGGCATACTTGTCATCATCATATACTACTGTGGTAATTCCGGCCTGAATAATCGCTTTGGCACACTCATTGCATGGAAACAGTGTTACGTAAAGCTTAGCATTTTCAAGACTTCCACCTCTGTAATTAAGTATGGCATTAAGTTCACTGTGTGCTGTATACATATACTTATTATCCAGAGGGTCACCTTCACGGCACCACGGGAATTCATCATCGGAGCATCCTCTCGGCAGCCCGTTATATCCCATTGAAAGAATCTTGTTATCCTTGCTGACTATACATGCGCCAACCTGTGTATTGGGATCCTTGGAGCGCATGCCTGAAAGCATTGCCACTCCCATAAAATACTCATCCCATGATATATAATCTTTTCTCTTATCACTCATAGACTAATCCTCACTTCTGTGTAAAAGTCTTTGATTTTGAATCTAGTCCTCAATCTTGGATATTCTTCTCACATGCCTCTCATCATTGGAAAATGGAGTATCAAGGAAAGTGTCTACAATCTTAAGGGCAAGTCCCGGGCCTGTAACTCTTGCTCCGAGGCAGAGTTCATTGGCATTATTGTGTTTCTTTGTTGCCTGTGCACTGAAGCAGTCGCCGCAGAGTGCTGCCCTTATACCCCTGACTTTATTGGCTGCGATTGACATTCCTATGCCTGTTCCGCATATGAGAATTCCAAGCTGGCATTTGCCTTCTGTTATCTGTGCACATACTGCTTTTGCAAATTCAGGATAATCGCATGATTCCTTGCTGTGGCATCCAACATCCACGCACTCAATTCCTCTGCTCTTAAGGTGCTCAATCACCTCATTCTTCAATTCAAATCCACCGTGATCACATCCGATTGCTATCATCTTTTTATCTTCCTCCAGTCTTAATCTAGTTCATCTTTGCTGCTGCCTCGGTAACAAGTTCATACAGCCCGTCAAAACATTTTTTGTATTCATCTATGCCTTTACCGCATGGGTCCATTACCTCATAATCCTCTGGTCTGCCCGCATACTCGGCAAGCGTGTATACATTTATTGCATTGTCAAATTCTGCATATATCTTGTTCTTCTGCGCATCAGACATAGTAAGAACAAGCGTATCGTTGCCAAAATCATCCGCTGATATCTGTGTAGCAGGATTATTAGGCATAATCATATCATGTGCGGCGCATACCGCAACTGCCTTGGGATTGTACGGTTCATCAAACAGAACGACCATCCCCCTTGATGCCACAAGCAGTTTGTCATCATTCTTAACACTTGAAAATATAGTCGCTGCCATAGGACTTCTGCAGGTATTACCATTACATACAAAAATAACTTTATTGTATTTTTTCACTGTATTGCCTCTTATCCGTCCCTTATACTTCTATTATACTATGCCCGGCTGCTTTAATAAGTCTGTTCATGACTGCCTGTCCGACATTGGAGTTGGCAAATGCCTCCGAATAGATATATTCGGCTCCTATATCGTCAAACTCCCTGAGAACAGCAAACAGGTTCTTTGCTACAGTTGCCTCATCAGCCCTGAGACCCAGACTTCTTACTTCCCCTTTTGTATATCTGTAAATATTCTCGTCTGTAGTCATTATACCCACTTTTGCGCCATCTTCAAGTCTTTTTGACACAAGTTCATTAATTTTTTGTGCCACAGAGTCTTCATTGCCGCTTACTATTGTAAGTTCTGCCTTAGGTGCGTAATGTCTGTACTTCATTCCCGGAGCCTTTGGTGCAATATCGGATGCCAGTATATTGCCGGCTTCCACTGCCTTGTCTATCTCAACCCTGCCGAGTACCTTTCTTAACATCTCAAGTGTAATATAGCCCGGCCTCAGCACTGTAGGTACTTCCTCACTAAGATCTACTATTGTTGATTCTATGCCTATATCGACTGTATCATCAGCTATTATCATATCGACCTTTCCGTTAAGGTCTTCTATGACATACTTTGCCCTTGTGGGACTCGGACGTCCTGAGCTATTGGCACTGGGTGCAGCAACATACACTCAAGAATCAATGATCATACTTGCTTCCACATGATGCCTAGCCATTCTAATATCAAAAGTATCAAGAACGCCTGTTGTTTCTCAAGGAACACATTCAAACTTCTTAAGTATTATAGTTATTGGTCCGGGCATGAATGCATCAGCAAGCTTCAATGCAGTTTCAGGTACTTCTTCTGCAAGCTTATACAAATCGTTCCTGTCTGCTATATGCACTATAAGCGGATTATCTGATGGTCTTCCCTTGGCTGCATATATTTTTCTTGATGCGTCTTTGTTAAGTGCATCTCCGCCAAGTCCGTATACCGTCTCCGTCGGAAAAGCAACAAGTCCTCCGCTTCTTAATATCTTTGATGCTTTCTCATATATAAGTGCATCTTCACTCTCATTGCCTGTTATCTGTTCAATAATTGTGTCCATCTGTATCTATTCACTATCCTTTTTATAATAATTTTCAATTCCTTCAAATACCGCCTGCGCAATATTATGTCGGTATTCCTGCGTATCAATCAGTGCAGCTTCCTCACCGTTTGACAAAAAGCCGCATTCCGCAATGACTGTCGGAAGCTTCGTATTAAGAAGCATGTAATATGAATCGTTTGACTTCTCAATTCTCTTATTATCAGGGTTCAGATTGTCTCTGAAAGACTCCTGTATACATTGTGCAAGCTTTTTCCCATCCTGAGAATGCTTGTAATAAAATACCTGTGCGCCATTCACCTTAGGGTCAGTAAAGCTGTTAAGATGAATACTGACAACAACATCCGCACTGCTTTCATTAATTATCCTGCACCGCTCTTTCATGTCAGCAATCTTTCTATTCCTGTCCTTTTCAGTATACAGCCCGTCTTCATCCTTCCTTGTAAGGATTACTTCATATCCGGCATCTTCAAGAATTGTCTTAAGCTCTAATGTAATTGAAAGATTGAGATTCTTCTCAAGGCTTCCCGTAACCGAAATCTTACCCGAATCACTGCCTCCGTGCCCGGCATCAAGCACCACAACTCTCTTTTTGTCCGTAGATGACGCAAGCGGCAGGATTCTTACTGCCGTAATATATACCGCGGCGATAAGCAATACCGCCATCGCCGTTCTGATATTGAGATTGACCTTCTTAAGACGTTCAAAATTAATGTGCTTCATATGCTGTTCCGGAACATTTACTCACATATATTATATTATCAGCACATACCTAATATTACACCGGTTTATCACTATGATTACCCGGCAGTATATCTGCTTATGACACTCCATACGGAATTTTTCTCAAGGCCAAGCTTCCAGGCGCCTACACCCGCAAGTCCGTAATTATCCATAACCTTAAGCTTTTCTTCTATTGAGCGGTCTTCTTCTACCCATATCTTTACTGTCTCACCATTTTTCTCATATGAACCGAAATACTGGCATACTGTATCATCCCATATAGCCGGAGCCCCATTTTTACTCAGATCATCTATCGCCGTCTGCATACCTACGGCACGGCTTGTTGTGGTTCCGTCCTTAATTGTCCATATTCTTGTATAAAATGGCACTGCGTTAACAAGCTTATCTGCAGGCACAGACTTAAGTGCCTTTTTTATTCCGTCCTCCACGAATCCTATGGACGCTACAGAACCGCTCTCTGAGCCTGCATAATGTTCATCATATCCCATAAGTATTACATAATCCGCATATATGCCCTGCTCTTCCATATCGTAATGTGAATTATATGCTTCTGCTTTGTAATTGTCTATTGAAAGAACAATATTTTTTCTTCTGCACTCTACCGAAAGTTCTCTTATAAATTGCAGATAATCGTCACCACTGTCTTTTGTCACCCGCTCAAAATCAATATTTATTCCGTCATATCCATATCTTGCCGCATCACCTGTCAGCTTGTCAATCATATTGTGTCTTGCCTGTTCAGACGATAACAGCTTCTTGCTGTTCACACTGTTCTCAAAATCACTTACAAGCGGCCATACCTCTATTCCTCTTGCATGCATGGCTTTCACAAAATCCGCTGATGAATAATCCGAAAGACTTCCATCCTCTGATGTTACAGCATACCACGTAGGGGAGATTGTATTGATTCCCGATGTATTGGCAATAAAATTGTCTATATTGGAATTCCCGGCTTTTCCTCCAATCTGAAACCACACAAGTGATATCTTGTGTTCCTTCTTAATAGAAGAAATCTCATGTGTATAATTACTCTGTCTTGTCTTTGTTGTGCCATCATCAAGGTCTTTGGCAGGTACATAGCCTACTACGCCTGACGGTGTCTGCACCTCTGCCCATTCATCAACTGCCTTCCTGTATACAAGCTCTGTACCCTTATCAAGTTCTTCAAGAATCTTGCTCTTGACCCCTCCGCGGTACCTTACCTTTATTTTCTTTTTGGCTGTTGCATATGTATTGGTATAATCATCATTTTCAATAACCACTCTTGCAGGTGAATCATAAAAATTATAATCCATATCTGAACATGACTTAATGTAGTCAATGCTAAGATATCTTGTATCATTCTCCTGAATCATTACGGGTACATCAAAAGAATGCTGTCCGCCCTCATCATCATAATTGATATTCTCTCCGGGCTTTATTGTAATCACGCAATTACCATCGGCATAAAGTATATTACCCGATGCATCATCAAGATAAAGTCTTTTGTTCAGCTCATCCTGTACAAAATTCTGCGGAAGATATACCCTGCCATCCTTAACAATTCCGGCACAGTCTGCCTTCTGACCGTTAAGCATAATAATCACAGAAGAATCTTCACCTGTTGTTCCAAAGTATGCGCTAAGCGGCATCTTTGCCGATGTAGGAGCCTTCCTGTATATAATCAGTCCTGCCACGGCCGCGACAGCCGCAATTACAACAACTGCCAGGACTATTCCCGCTCCGCTTTTTTTTCTCATCTTTTGCCTTGCCATATATGATAATCCCCATTCTTCAGTTTAATCTTAAAACAAAATCAATTTTATCACTAATATGCCATGTATACAAGTAAAAGCTCCTTCCGGGCTTACAATACCATCTGACACCGGACAGGAGCTTTATACAGCATCCGCATAAAGGGGTTCTTACGGAGCCTTATCATATAACATTATTCGTCTCTTATAATATCATAATTAACCTGCACAAGGACTCCATAATCATTAACCACAAAATCTCTCATGCATGATTCATTATCATCTATTGTTTTTTCGTTCACCTCCCCTGCATTGAATATACTTTTCCCCTGAAAGGTCACTCTAATACTGCTGTTAAGCAGACATTGAACTTCATCCCGGAAATTGCCCATTCCTTTTCCTCATTTTTATTTTATTCTGCTTAAGTCAGAACAATTTGTATTTTCTAACATAACAGCTCTCTGCCATGTCCTCCTCTGTCTTTATTCTTCTCCTGTTAATTCATACACGTATGCAGCAGCTTGCAGCTGTATATTCAGATAATTTACATATTGTCCCCACTTTTTGCATAAGACAGCCTGGGTTACTCATTCTGGTATATTGTTATAATTCTGGAAATTCTAAAGATACTTACTGGTTATTGCAACATTCTAAGTTCAAGTAAAAGAATATGTGTAATAAAATATGAACTGGTCTGTGATACCATATCATAGATAGAATGTCTTAGAAAATATAGATTACTGATGATGTGTAATGTACTATCCCCACCCAAAAAGATGCTTTGTAATGTCAAGCGGTTACACCACTGATACTTATCCCTCTCTTACATATTAATCCCCCCTCTTATATGATGCCCCAGTCACCATCTGTGCTTACATTTTACATCATATAATTATTAATATCAACCATTGTTTACTATATACCCATAATGTGAGTATTTGAAATATATTTTTATAAATTTTATTCTCAAATCTGTCATATGGAAATAATTAAATTTTAGTATAATTCCTTTACATATCAGTCTTTAATGGTATACTATATTTACACAAATGCACATAAAAATATGTGGTTTTGTGACGGATATTAATAAGTATAATCAGAATGGAAGTGATGCAGTAATGAAGATAGAAAAACTAAGTGAAAAACAGATCAGATGCATTCTTGACAAAGCCGACCTTGCTGACAGGCACCTTAAGCTTAGTGAACTTGCATATGGTACAGAGAAAGCAAAAGAACTTTTTCGTGATATGATGCGCCAGGCATCTTACGAATTTGGTTTTGATGCCGAGAACATGCCACTTATGATTGAGGCAATTCCTGTTTCTTCTGAATGCATCGTTCTTGTAATAACTAAGGTTGATGATCCTGAGGAGCTTGATACACGTTTTTCACGATTTACGCCTGATGAGGAATATGACCCGGATGATTTTGGTGATGACATTGAAGATATCGGTGACATGAGCGATGACATGCCGGATGACTATGCGGATTATAGTGTCCCTGACAATGCTGATGACAATAATGGTGCTGATGACGTGATAAGTCTTTTTAACAAAGTAAGAGAGTATCTTAACAAGAATGTTGTACCGGTAGATTCAGATGCAGAAGGCTCTTCGTCTTTTGTGCCGTTTAACCAGTCACTTAAAGGCACCTCGGATTCTAAGAATGACAGTACAGGTACAGTCAGCCATTTTCAGACAGGCTCCGGTTCTGCAGACAGTTCTGCCGGATTTTCCCATAGAGACAATCCGGGGCAGCCTGTGCAGCTTAACAGGATATTTTCATTTGATTCACTTGATACCATATGTGAAGCCGCAGGAATAATTGCCGGAATATACGATGACAGAAGCACTCTCTATAAGGATCCTTCCTCAGGAAGATATTATCTGTTTATAGAGCGTACAAAATGTTCTCCTTCAGACTTTAACAAAGTCTGCAATATACTTACGGAATTCGGCAGGCGTGAACATCCCGGTTATGCAAGCAGTAATTTCTTTGCAGAGCATTATGAGCTTCTCATAAAAGATAACGCAATCCGGAAGCTGGCTACAATCTAGCAGCTTCCGGATTTTATTTTTATTATATAACAAAAAACTCACAAGCTGTATCTTGTGAGTTCTTAAGGTGACAGACGGATTTGAACCGCCGATCAGGGAGTTGCAGTCCCACGCCTTACCACTTGGCTATGTCACCATGTTATATTACATTATATACATAATTCAGGAAATTATGCAACACAAATCTCAAATAATTAAGCTCCCCGAGTAGGGCTCGAACCTACAACATCACGGTTAACAGCCGTGCGCTC